>JAITQV010000249.1 GCA_031288765.1 Planctomycetaceae bacterium | reverse complement strand
TGTAGTACGAATCACACAAGTCAATTTCCAGGTTCCCCCTTAAATTTCGGGCCTCCAAATTCTGTTGACAAATACTGTGGGAGCATTTTTTTATTTCTACTCTGTTTTGTCTTTATCTAACTGTTCCCGCCAATAATTAAAAAAGTTGAGATTCCTATCAATAAAAACAAAAAATAAAATAATATTTCAGCGGAATTTTTTCTTAAAGGTTTCTAATCAAGAGGTAGGCGGCGTTTCGCCAATCTTACAATTAACAATTCACAAGGTAGGCAATCGTTCGCCGAACGATTGCGTCGGCGTTAGCCGACCGTCATATTAGGGTGTTCAAAATTTTAGGGTTCATTTATTTTCAGTGAAAAAAGCTTATAATAGTCATTTTGATAACTTATTTATTATTAAGGACTTGTGGAAATGAAATTCTTTTTTATTAAGGGAGTATTTATACACCTGAAAATAAAAAATCTTAATTTTGAATAGTTTTGAACACCCTACCTGCAAGGGCGAGATTATGGTTGCGTTGGGAGTTATGATTACTGTGTGAAAACAAAAATTTTCCGGCTGACGCCGGCGCAATCGCTCGCCGAGCGGTTGCCAACCTCTTGTTTTCCGCCAATAAAACGGAATTTTCAACCGCAATAAATATATTTGCCTTTTTCAAACAGATTGAGGTCTTGCTTTATGGGGCGGTCTCTGGTATGATTGTTTTTCCAATCAATTGCTCCAAGTTGGAAGCAATTGATAATCCAAACAATGTACGCCTGCCATCAGACCGCGATTGCGTACAGCACACACGTAATACCCGCCGGAAACGGCTATCAGTTAATACTCAACTCTTTTACCCGACATCCTGATTAAAGATTAAAGCATGTCAAATTCAAATAGTATTCGAGATATTTTAGAGCAAATTCATGCCCTGCAAACACAACTAAACGATCTGAACGGAAATTTACGCCGTACTCCGTTGGTCTTGAAAGCACAGGAAGCAAATATTCAAAAACAACTGGCTAATCTTGCTCAGATTAACGAAACTTATCAAAAACTCAGAGCAGAAGCAAAACAAAAAGAATTGGAAGTTGCCGCGAATGATCAGGCTCTCGAAAAACGTAGAAATCAACTCCAAGAGTCAAAATCCAATAAGGAATTTCAAGCACTCCAACTGCAAATTAAAGCCGATGAAGCCGCCCGAAGCGTGTTAATGGATGAAGCATTGGAAGTAATTGAAAGAGCGGATCGGTACGCTCAGAATGTTCCGGCTGCCGAAACCGAATTAAAAAAAGTACGCGAACTGTACGAAACTACAAAGAAAAAATTTCTCGAAGATAAACCGGAAATCGAAGCAAAAATCACCATATTCAAACAACAGCTCGAAACAGAAGAAGCTAAATTGCCCCGCGATTTCCGCGAAATCTACAACCGGTTGGTTCACAATGTCGGTGGAAGTGAGGCGTTGGCGGTTGTCGAAAACCAGAAATATTGCGGCGGTTGTAACCGCCAAATCCCTATCAACTCATTGGCTCAAATTCTTCAGAAAAAACCAATTACGTGTAGCTCTTGTGCCAGATTGCTTTATCTTCCCCAAGATTTTGTGTTCGATAAAGGTTAATTGGAGCGGAACGGAAACAACAAACAAAAAACCGTTGCAATACCGCCGGAAATGAAATCAATCCGCGAAACGCTGTTGCGTTCCGAATCTTGAAGGTGTTAAACCGGAACGGGAATAGATTCGACAAGACGCTCGATAATTGCTTCGATTGCTTGACGCTGGTTTCCGTGTGCATAGGATTTCGGCATAACCCGATGAGAAAATACCGCAACCGCTAACAATTTAACATCGTCCGGAATAACAAAATCCCGCCCTTCGATTAAAGCGTGAGCCTGTACCGCTCTGCTGAGAGCAATGGCTCCGCGGGTACTAACACCAACAAGTAATTCTTCGCTTGTGCGTGTTGCTTCTACGAGATCTAAAATGTAACGGTTGATGGCTTCATCGACCCGAACCGCACAAACCGCTTGCTGAATTTCAACAACCTGATTATTGGAAAGAACCGGCATTAAAGAATCTATCGGACGGGCAACCTGATGGGTTCGCAACACATTCAATTCGTTTTCCCGATCAGGATAACCTACGGAAATTCGCAGCAAAAACCGGTCAAGCTGGCTTTCCGGCAACGGATATGTCCCTTCAAATTCCATAGGATTTTCCGTTGCAATGACCATAAACGGTTTGGGAAGCTGATAGGTTGTCCCGTCAACAGAGACTTGATGTTCGTTCATGGCTTCGAGCATAGCGCTTTGGGTTCGTGGGGTTGTCCGGTTGATTTCGTCGGCTAAGAGAATATTTGCAAAAATGGCACCGCGTGAAAAATAAAACTCACGAATTCCGGCATCATAAATACTGCTCCCGACAATATCCGCAGGCAAAAGATCGGGAGTAAACTGGAGCCGCCGGAAATCACCGGAAATACTTTTGGCAATTGCCTGTGCAATCAAGGTTTTACCAACTCCGGGAACATCTTCCAATAAAACATGTTCCGCAGCAAACAACGCCACAAGACAACGCCGAATCACATTCCGTTTACCAAAAACCGCCAATGAGATATTTTTTTCGAGGTTGTCGATTAGTTCTGTGTATTTCATTGTTCTGAATTCTAATCTCTAAATTCTAAAATGGTTCAAATCCGAAATTATTGAAAACGGTTTGGCGTCAACAGATATGACGGTTGGAAACAAGGACTGGAATTACCAATCTTTTCAAAGGTTTGTTAAGGATAACAGATTACGAAAAATTGACAAGACCGAGCCAAAAACAAAATATATTCCGCTTCGCATACATTTCTCAAGATCAAACAATTCGTATTTTTCTGCTCTAAATTCGAAGGGCGGGATTAGTGGAAAGTGTCGCAAGCGAAATTTTTTCTTAAACGTTTGTCTTCAAGAGGTAGGCAGTCGCTCGCCGAAGGACTTTCACCCAACGGTTGCGTCAGCGGTAGGGGCGAAATATTTTTCGCCCCTACTACATATCCGAAGGTCGGCTATTGCCGACACAACCGCTACGGCGAAGGGCTTTCACCTAACGATTGCCTACCTCTTGATTAGAAGCTTTTAATAAAAAGTTCCGCTGGAATTGTGCCAAATTTCTAACCACAAACCCAAAATCCGTAATTCCAAATAACACATTTGCAAATCACTGAATAGAGGTGCCCTAGATACGCTTTCAAAGAACTCTTGCTATCTTTTTGAAAATTTGTTAAAATCGTTTTTAATAACTGTGTAATTTGAATTTGGCATTGATGCTGTTTATTTTACTATTATATGTTATTTTTTTTCATTATATCTTTGTTAGCCGTCAGTATGACATTTTTTCAGTCGGGTGAACTGTCGGCTCAGATTTTGTTGGATTCATCGCCCGGTTTAATCCAACAAAATCCCACACAAAACCCAACCGCCCCGCCGGAAAACAGAACTATAAACAATCCGCCCCCGTTTTATAACCCGTTTGCCGATAACACGAAAACATCCGACATAGGAAATTTAGATTCGCTTAACTCTCCCCCAACACTTCCCTCTCCTTTCGGCGGTTTCGCTACCGGAAGAACCGGCATCACCCTAAACGATTTTTCAGTCGGAACAACTTCCAATATCCCTTCTTACGGTACCTATTCTTATGGCGGTTCCAGTTGGTTTCGACCCGGTATGACACGCGAAGAATATGTCTTGCGCCAGGCGGAAGAAGCCCGAATAAGAGAATATCACCGCGAAGAACAAGACAACCGGTTGCGACGGCAATTGGAAGTTGAAAAAGGTATTCGAAATGGAATTTATTCTCTTTTTGACGAATCCTATCATTATCTTCCCAAAGTTTTGGCGGAAGAAATTGATTCCCTTGAAGCGTTGCCGGCATCTCCAACAACCGAAACTTCCGCCCCCTCAACAACAACGACAACACCTCCGATCACACAGCCGTCGCCGCCGTCCCAATCATCCGATTCCAATTCGCCTAAACCTCTTACTCCCGACGAACTTTTCGAACAAGAACAGAAAACCCGTAAAGCCTCCGCAGAAGTGTTGGAAGATTCCGAGCAAAAAAAACGGGAACTTGAAGCCTTGCAAAAACGCGAAAATGACCGGAAACGTTGGCTTCAACAGCGGGCGGAAGACGAACGCGGCACAAAATTGTTTGAATTGCCGCCGTCATTGCGGTTAAAAGACAAAATGTTGAAAGAAGGTTGGTGTCTTCTTTTTGACGGTCAAACCTTTTTCGGTTGGCGTACGCAAAAAGAAGGGTTTTACGGCGGCGGACGTTTTATAATTGAAAATAATGAAATTCAAAGCGATCCGCACCATCCCGGACTTCTTTATACAACAAACCAATTCGGAGATTCGGCGATTATGTTTGAATTTCAGGCGGAAGAAGACGCCGAAGCCTTCCTTCTTTTGAGAACACCGCCCAATCCTAAAGACCTTCATTCTTCCTGTTATACTGTTGTGCTTAATTCCGCTGATTTTAGACGTCCGCGCGGAACTGTTCTCGGTCGGCAGCAACTTGGCACCGAACAATTAAAAGAACAAGAAAAAGTACGGGAACTCGCGCTTCGGGGAACCGCCAATTCGGGAACCGCACGTTGGCATCGATTGAAAGCCCAGTTTGAAACGGGAAGATTACAAATTACTGTTGATCAAAATGAACCAATCACCTTGTTTGATGCGAAACCGTTTGGGTATGGTTATATCGGACTTCTGGCAGCCAAAGGAAAAATACGTTTTCGTAATATGTTTTGGCAGCCGGGTTCTTCCATACCGATTTTCGATCCGATCAATCCTGAAAAATATTGGCGGTATCGCGGCGATGTGATTCAGTTGAGTATGACCCGTGATCTTGCGATGCAGTTAAACGGCGGTCCCGGAGTTGTTGAGACCAAAGATTCTTTCGACAACTTCATTTTGCAACTCGAATATAATATCACTTATTCGTCGGCACGAACCGGATTGTTTGTTCGGTCGATTCCGCGTGAAGAGCAGACCGGTTATGAAATATCAATTCAGAATTTTCCGAAACGTCAGGATCGGGAACAAACGGTTGGGGTTGATGCGGGTTCTTTTCGCGGTAAGAAAAACGCCCGCTATATTCGTCCCGAAGACCACGTCTGGAATTATCTGACGGTTGCTGCGGTTGACCGGCATCTTCAAACTTGGGTCAACGGTATTCCGGTTTGTGAAATGTCGGACAACCGACCTTTGAAAACGGAAAATTCCAAAACCGGTCCTTCCCTCTTGCCCGGAACAATCCAACTTCTTGCTCCTCAGGCGGACACAAAAGTTCAGTTCCGTAACATTCGGATTATGCCGATTCGTCCGCGTTTTGAAAAACCGAAAACCTTTGACGATTTGACAAAAACAACATGGGAAGAACTTTCCAAAGCAAGAAAAGAACGTGAAAAAGAACAAAATTTAGACAAAAAAATGATTTCCGAAAAAGCAAAGTAGCCGTGTTTACCGTACAGAACGAACCTTATCGGGCCGATTGCCGGGTACCGGTTCAGTACCTCTCCTGATGTTATGTCTCACCATTATATTTCCAATTCAGCCGAATTTCAGAATTTACTCTGCCAACTCCGTGATATTCCGGTTATTGCTTACGATACGGAATTTATTTCTGAAAACCGTTATTATCCTCAGCTTTGTCTTATACAAATTGCCGCCGGAGAAATTCAGGCTTTGATTGATCCGTTATCTGTGGACAATCTTGAGGCATTTTGGGAATTGCTTTGTGATGACCGGCATGAAATCGTAGTTCATGCCTGCCGGAGTGAGATGGAATTTTGTTATCGGGCAATTCACCGTGTGCCGAGCAAACTGTTTGATGTTCAGGTTGCCGCCGGATTTCTTTGCAGTGATTATCCGGCGGGTTACGGAACGCTTTTGGAGCGGTTTCTCAAAATCTCGCTTCCCAAAGCCGAATCACGAACCGTTTGGAATAAACGTCCGCTTACTGCTTTGCAAATCGAATACGCGTTGGGCGATGTTCATTATCTGGAGCAGCTTTCGCAAACGCTTCAGAAACGTCTTGTCGAAAAAAAGCGAATTGACTGGTACACCAACGAAATGGAACGAATCAAACAATTCCTTCAAAATAGTTTTGCAACACCGCGTTGGCGTTCACTTCCCAAGATTTCCTCGCTGAAACCGCGTGAATTGGCAATTCTTCGTGAGATTTGGTTTTGGCGGGAAGGTCTTGCTCAAAAGCGGAATTTACCATCTTCTCGAATTTTGCGGGATGATTTGGTGGTTGAGTTAGCGCGTCGCGGAACGAGTGATGAAAAGCGGATTGCTGCGGTTCGCGGGATGCAGCGCAGTGATGCGCCTCGAATTTTACCGGAGATTTCTGCGGCGGTGAATCGTGCATTAGCGCTTCCGCAAGAGGAATATCCGCTTCCGTCCAACCGTTTTACATTTCCGCAATATTCTGTAATGGCGCAATTTCTTTATGCGGCGCTTTGTTCGATTTGTCAGCAAAACAATATTTCGCCGCATTTAGTTGGGGGACCGGGTGATGTTCGGGAGTTAATTGCGGCTGAGCTTGGGACATTGCCGCCGGAGATCAAACCGCGTCTTTTAGCCGGTTGGCGGGTGGAGCTGGTTGGTTCGCTTTTAAACGATCTTCTCAACGGGCGAACATCCATTCGGTTTAACTGCACTCATCCCGAAAATCCGCTGAACTTTATTAGGGAGAAGACAATGGAAAATTAGGCAATGGGGATTGATAATATTTCAACGGAATTTTTGCTAAAAGTTTGTATTCAAGAGGTAGGCAACGTTTCGGCGAAGAACCGCAATGTAGGAGTGAAAAATTTTTCGCCCTTACCGGCTACCAATTACCAACTATTCACTATTAACTACTAACTATCAACTATAATATAATGTCTAATAGCACAACACTTAGTCCTGAAGAAATGGTTCGCCGTGTCTGTCAGGCTAAAGAAAAACTACTTCGGGAAGTACATAAAGTTATCGTCGGTCAAGACGAAATGTTGGAGCAAATGCTCATCTGCATCTTTGCAAGAGGTCATTGTTTGACGGTGGGTGTTCCCGGTCTTGCCAAAACATTGACGGTTTCGACATTGGCAAAGGCATTGCAAATGAAGTTTAACCGGATTCAGTTTACGCCCGACCTGATGCCCAGCGATATTACCGGCACCGAAATTATCGATGTTGATCCTGAAACCAATGAACGTAAATTCCGGTTTGTCCGGGGTCCCATCTTCACCAATATCTCCCTCGCCGACGAAATCAACCGGACTCCCCCAAAAACCCAAGCCGCCTTGTTGCAGGCAATGCAGGAATACGAAGTTACCGTTGCCGGTAAAACCTACCCGTTGGAGCCGCCGTTTTTCGTCATGGCAACCCAAAACCCCATCGAACAAGAAGGTACCTACCCCCTCCCCGAAGCACAACTCGACCGCTTTATGCTCTCCATCTATATCGGATACCCCAACAAAGACGAAGAACGGCAAATCGTTATGGCAACCACCCAAACAAAAAAGATTGATATTGAACCGGTGTTGCAGGCGTCCGATGTTGTCTGGATTCAACAACTTGTCCGGCAAGTCGCCGTCTCCGAACATATCGTCGATTACGCCGTTGAACTGGTACGCTCCACTCGCCCAAAAGAAAAATACAGCCCCCCATTCGTCCAAAACTGGTTGGCATGGGGGGCGGGACCCCGTGCCGCTCAAAGTATCATTCTCACCGCAAAAGCAAGAGCAATTCTCAACGGACGTTATGCGGTTTCGGGTGATGATATTCGAGCGATGTGTTTTCCGGTGCTTCGGCATCGGATTTTCACGAACTTCAATGCTGATGCGGAAGGTGTTGATGTTAATGATGTGATTGCTAGGATTATTGAGGCGGTGCCTGAGCCGTCGCATGGTGATCCGGTTGCCGCAAAAACAAAACCAACTGTTGCGGTGCCAACTGCCAAACCAAGCGGTTCAACCGCCCCCAATACCAACACCTCAAACCCCAATACCAACACCCCAAACACGAACGCCCCCACCCCTTCAACCGCCGCCGTTGTTGCTGCCGTTCCGCCTATTGTATCACCCTCCGTAACACCAACCATATCACCCTCCAAAAAACGTTAAGCAACCGGCAGTCATTCAAGATTTAAGCGATTACCGGAAGATACTGCCCGGTAAAAACAAAGATATGACAATAGACAATATATTAAATGACATAATTATGTGTCTTAAAGTATCCGACCCTTATAAGATTATTCTGTTTGGTTCCCACGCCGACAACTCCGCAACAGACGACAGTGATATAGACTTAATGGTCGTTTTGGATAATAATAATGTCGCAACATCTTACAAAGAACGATTGGATAAAAAGTTATACATTCGCAGGTTGGTGCGAAATATAAACTACAAAATAGCGTTGGATATTCTGGTGTATTCAAAAGAAGAGTTGAAACTCATTAAAGAAAACGGGAACTACTTCATAAGTGAAATCGAAAAAACAGGGAAAGTAATATATGAAAAAAATAGTTAAAGATTGGATACTGCCGGCGGGCGTTTTTACTTGCCGCCGAATCGTTGTTGTACGGCTCTTGTTGTGTTATAATAGGCTGTGTTACCAAGTTAGAAGGCATTGCGAATGATGCCTTTGACAATCATTTTTTAACCTTTCAACCCTTTACCTATTTACATAATCAACCATGAAACCAACACCGCGTGTATTTTTATCCGGTTTTGCCGACGAATCAACAACCAATAAGACGATTGTCGAGCAATTTGCGGTTTTTGCCGCATTGGGTCTCCAGTATTACAGTATTCGTTTTGTTAATCTTGGGGACGGGATTAAAAACGTCATGAAACTGACAAAAAGCGACCTCCAACGCATACGTCAATTTCAGGACGAATATGGTCTTAATGTCTCATCGCTTGGTTCGCCGATTGGCAAAACCAAGCTTGAAGACGCGGACGACGGAACATCCAACTCTTATGTTCCGATTACAAAGTATCTTGATGAAGTTCGGTTGGCGTGTGATTTAGCGCATGCGTTGGAAACGAAGTTGATTCGCGGTTTTTCATTTTACCCGCCTAAAGGAGCGGATCCGCATGATTATGTTGGCAAGTCGGTTGAATGGCTTGGCAAGATTGCCGAAGTGTGTCATCGGAGTGATTTGACGTTTGGGCTTGAGGTGGAGACGAATTTGGTTGGGCATGAGGGGATTATTCTGAGTGAGATTTACCGGCAGGTGAACCATCCCGCGATGGTATTGATTTTTGACGGCGGTAACATTGTGATGCAAGGTTATTCACTGCAGGAAATTTTTGAGCAATACGAGGCGATGAAACCGGGGCTTGGCTGGCTTCACATCAAGGATTTTGCCAATTCGCGGCGAACGGAAAAGGGCAGTCATGTTGATGAGAATAAAATGCGGAATTTTGTACCGGCGAATGAGGGTGAATCGGGCTATGAGCGGATATTCCGTGATTTGGCATTAATTCTTCCTTCGTTGGAAGAGAAGTTGAAGAGTCGCGGAATACCCGGAGTGTTTCTGGATTTGGAGCCGCATTTGAAGGGCGGCGGACAATATGGAGGTTATAGTGGAGCTGATGGGATAGGAGTTGCGCTTCGGGCGTTGTGCCGAACACTTGATTATGTTGGAATTTCCTATCATCTCCGTGATTTTGACGACATTCGCGCCGCAAGAGGTTTTTGAAAATTATGAGACGGACGGCAAAAATTAGACCAAAACGGTTGAAAATAAGGTTTATCCTACGTAACAGTTCAACAAACGGCTAAATAGGTATAAAAATAGAGTTAATTCCAAAATACTTTAAATTACGCATTTTAACCATTGTCAATTTTGTGGAAAATATGGTTATGTGGTAATGTTCTATTAGGCGTAAATTTTGGAAAAATACAAAGATTTTGCGGATAATAACGATTTTGTGGTCGATATAAGAAATAGTCGAGAAGTTTGTCGGAAATTTTATACTTCGGCAAACATATTTCCATTTCCCCCCAATTTGTAATTCGGCTATGACTCGTTTCTTTTCGGTTTTACCGGTTTTTTTAATCATTTGTTCTATTGGTTGCCGGATGTGCGGTACACAATATGATTATTGTACGCCTGCTTACACCGGACGAGTGGAAGACTATCGCGGTTGTGATCCGTTATACCGTGCCGGTTCAATTTTCAATTGTTACGGTAACGAGATTGCGGATGAAGAAGGACAAATCATTCGGGCAACAAACGCCGGAAATTTCGGTGTTACAACACCGGTGAACCGGGCTTATTCCGATCCGTCCCGATTGGAACCGCGTTCGGAAACTCCTATCGGCAGACCAACACTGGCACCAACTCCAAACGGTAATAATACCGACGAACCGGAAAATACTTTGCCGGGAATCGAAGATTTGATCCGAGAAACCATACCGGTAAAACCGGCAATTCCGGCAGTTAATCCGCCCGTTACACGGCAAGTTCCTGTCGAAACAATTCCGTTCACAGCACAATCCGGTGAACCAACCTTCACAATTGAAGATTTACGGCGGCTTGATCCGTCGGTTACAGATATTAAAATTCTGAATGTCGAGGATTTCGTTAACACAAAATAATTTATACCTCCGGCAGCCGTCAATTGATGTTTATTTGTGTTAGGAAAATTTTGTATATTTTTAGCGGACAAAGCTGAAAATTTCAAAATTTTATCTGCCTCTTTATTTTTTGTGGGCGGTTTGACAATCGCTGTTGTAGTTCCGCAACGTGTAATCTCGCCGATTCTTACTGATAAACTCTTGCTAATAACGAAAATAACCGATGTTCAATCTCGTTCCATTTATTTATTTTAAAAGGGACATGATAAACTGTTATTCCGAATCAAATTCATTTGGTAACATCAGTAATTCCGCCAAAATTCGTATTATATTTTGAAAGAATTGGAAAATTTTTTTTTCTCTCCTCTTTTCAAAGTCAAATAAATTTGAGATAATGTTCAGTTATTAGATAATAAATTATCTGATAAAAGTATTTTAACCCTGAACAATTTGTCCATTTTACCCCAATCCAACCCAAAATGAATTCAGCAGTTCAATCTATTGAAGAAGGTATTAAAAAAATTTTAGTTGGTTATCCCAATGCCGGGCGTGATTCATTGATTCCGATTCTTCAGGAAATTCAGGAAAAGCAAGGATTTCTGTCCCGTGAAGCGGTTGTTATTGTTGGCAGGATGTTAAATCTTCCGGCGAGCAAAATTTATGGTGTGGCGACGTTTTACAATCAGTTTCGTTTTACACCGCAAGGGCGGTTTCACATTCAGATTTGTCGCGGAACGGCGTGTCATGTCAAGGGTTCGGCGGCGGTTCTTGATTCTTTGAAGCGGGAATTAAAGGTTGAAGCCGGCGAAACAACACGTGATGGTTTGTTTAGTCTTGAAGTTGTTGCTTGTATTGGAGCCTGTGGTTTGGCTCCGGTTATGAATATTGACGGCAATTTCCACGCGAACTTGACAACACAGATGATTCCCGGAATTCTGAATCAGTACAAAAAGCAAACCGCCGTAACTTAAACCGCAATTCTTCA
>JAITQV010000234.1 GCA_031288765.1 Planctomycetaceae bacterium | reverse complement strand
ATCTTTGAAGTAGAGTTGTTTTGCTTTTTGCATTTCGACGATGAAGGATTCATTGTTATCGCCAACGCAGGCAATATCAAAGACGGCATTGCGGTTCGTGTCTTTATCCGACATTTGTTGGGGATTACGGAAACGCAGGTCGGCAATATGGTTTTCCGGCGGCAACACGGCATTCAGGAAGTCAACAAGTAAATCTTTATTGGCTTCCTCGCCGAAAAGTTTCTTGAAACCGAAATCGGTATAGGGATTGATGTAACGTGACGGCATGGGGCAATTCCTTTTTATCAGGGTTATTTGTCAGGGTTAACGGTTAAAAAACATTTTCAACACACATGATTTTTATTTTACCGAATTCGCCGATTGTCGGCAAGATGGGAATTTCGACCCCATAGATGTTGCCTATTTTATAGCCTTTATAGCCATTGAATTGATACAAAAAAATTAAAATTCCCGTATCCTTTCGCGTCTTCCGCAAATTTTTCACGATTTTCCGTGTTAAAATTATTTCACGGAGTTATTGAAAAGAAAACGGAAATATCGATAATTCTTAGTAATTATTCAATAGAATACTCGCTAAAAGTCATAAGAGTTCAGGTTTTTTTGTATGTACAAATTGTTTTTTGTTTGTTGGTTGGTTGTGATGCCAGTTTTGTGTTTTGGCGAAAATCCTTCGCCGTCAATACGTCAGGCGGTTCATTCGGTTGCGCCGTATTTGGTTCGTATTGATACGATTGGCGGTCACGAAAAAATCGGCGACGAATTCGTCAACGAAGGCGCCGGAAGCGGTTTTCTTTTAGACCGGCAAGGTTTTGTTCTTACGAGTGCGTTTCATTTTTTGCATGAACCGGCTTCCATCCTGCTCCAATTTTCCGACGGCACAAAAAAAGTTGCCCGGAAAGTTGCGACCGATTTGAACCGGATGTTGACGCTTCTGAAAGTTGAAAACCCGAATAGCGATTTTCTAAACGAGATTTTTACAACACCGCCGGAATTCCGAACCAAAGATTCCATATCTATTGGTGAATTATGTATTGCGGTGGGCGTTTCGCTTTCACGTGAAGAACCCAACATCGCTGTTGGAATTCTTAGCGGCAAAAATCGGGTGTGGGGTAAAGCCTTGCAAACCGATGCGGCGGTTGGTCCGAACAATTACGGCGGTTTGTTAATTGACCGGCAGGGAAAGTTGCTTGGACTTTTGGTTCCGCTTTCTATGATGTCCGATGAATTGGCTGCCGGAGCGGAAATGTATGATGCCGGAGTTGGGATGGCGATTCCGTTTGAGGATATTCAAAAAGAAACAGTTCTCGGTCAACTCAAAAACGGAAACGATTTGAAGCCGGGTTTTACCGGAATCCGATTTAAAGAAAACCGTATTTTTATTGGGGAAGCCGTTATTGATGCGGTTCAGCCGGATTCGCCCGCCGATCAAGCCGGAATTAAAACCGGTGACCGAATTATCGCAATTGACGGCAAACCTGTGAATTCGGCATTAGAGGTTAGTATGAATCTCCGCTCGCGATATGCCGGAGAAACAACAATATTACGGCTTTTACATCAAGAGCGGGAAAAAGAAGTACGGTTGGTGTTATCAACACCAATGAAAAAGAAAATAGAATCTCCAAAATGATTGAACTGTTTCATCACCGGTTGTACACATTGTCCCGTCTTCCCCAAACTGCAAATCACAATCCACAATCCCCAAATCACAAAGTAATACATTGTATTGGCATCGTTTTGATAATGGTTTTATTCTTTTGGCGGAACCGATGAATTGGATGGAATCGGTTTCGTATTCCATTTTAGTTCCTTACGGACCGGTTCTTGATCCTCCTGAGTTGGCGGGTTTGGCGAGTTTGAACTGTGAGATGATGTTGCGTGGAGCCGGAGAACGAAACAGTCGCCAATTCCTTCAATCTCTTGAAAATCTTGGTTGCGAGACAACGGAGGTGGTTGCTCATCTTCATACGGGATTTGGGGCATCGATGTTGGCGGAACATTTATTGCCGTCGTTGGAATTGTTAGCCGACCAGATTCGCCGCCCGCACTTTCCAAAAGAACAGCTCGAAACCGCCAAACAAGTTGTAAAACAGGACATTTTTTCACTGGAAGACGATCCGCCTCGTCGTGTTATGTTGGAGCTTCAGCGTCATTTTTTACCGGATCCGTGGGGGCGTTCCAATCTTGGGACGCCGGAATCGATTGATTGTATTGAGATTGAAGATATTCGGCGGCAACACACTCGGTATTTCCAACCGGAGGGAACTATTTTGAGTATTGCCGGCAAACTTAATTGGGAGGCGATTCGTGATAAAGTGGGGGAATTGTTTGCCGGTTGGAAGCCGCGGGGTGTGGTATTGCCGGAGGAAAAGGCGGTTGGTTCGATGTTGGTTCATATTCCGTGTGATTCGTTACAAACACATATTGGTGTTGCCTTTCCTTGTGTTCCGCTTCGGTCGCCGGATTACATGATGGTGTGGAGCGGGGTTGGAATTTTGGGCGGCGGGATGAGTTGTCGGCTGTTCAACGAGATTCGTGAAAAGCGCGGGCTTTGTTACAATGTTTATGCTTCGTATTCTACACTTAAAGATCGTGCCGGGATTTATTGTTATTGCGGAACCGGAACGGAACGTGCTCAGGAAACTCTTGAAGTTTTGATTGCGGAGCTCAACCGGTTGCGGTTTGGGGTTGACGAGGGCGAATTAAACCGTTTTAAAATCCGAGCCAAAAGCGCACTGATTATGCAGCAGGAATCAACGGCTTCCCGAAGCGGCATGATGGTGCAAGACTGGTATCATTTGGGGCGTGTTCGAACATTGGGGGAGATAGAGTCGGCGATTAACTCTTTGACGAAATCCGCAATTAACAATTATTTTTTCAATTATCCGCCGGGTCCGTTCCATATAGTTACGTTGGGACCGGAACCGCTCCGCTTTGATTAGGGAATCGTGAATAGTGAAAACGCAAGCGGAATTATTACCGTTAGGCACCTCTCATTCCTTGCAGGACGAATATTAGTGGATAGTGTAGGGGCGAAAAATCTTTCACCCCTACCACCGATGCAACCGTTTTGGAAAAATAGAAAAATCGGAATCAACTTTGAAGAAGATCTAAGAAAATTTGAAAATAGACGAAATTCCCCCTTGTAAACTTTTGGGTGGCGGGTTACAATGGGTGTTATTGAATTTGCAATCGGTTTTGTTTTTGCCATGCGTTTTTTGGTGAACGGTTGCAGGGAAATTCAATATTAACCTTGTAATATCAAAGGAGCTTTACAATGGAAAATTTTGTTAGATGTGTGTTTGTGTTTTTGGGAAAATTTTTGGGGAATTTTTTT
>JAITQV010000176.1 GCA_031288765.1 Planctomycetaceae bacterium | reverse complement strand
AACACCGGATACCTAAACAACCATGATAAAGCGAATTGAAATGAAATTTAAACAGTATCTTGTATTGTGATGCTTCATAACTTATTTATAATCAAGACTTTAACTTTACTTTCTATTCCCGGTGAACAGTAATTTTTTTGGAGCGTGAACCGGGGCGTGAACAGCCACTTATATGTTTCCATAAGTATTTAAAATAAAAAGACTTACGTCGACTGTGCGTGAGATAGGCGACCCTTCGCCGAAGGGTTGCGTCGGCATCAGCCGACAGTGAATTTATACAATGTTGGTTGTTTCGATTGCCTATCGGCAAGCAATCGCTCGGCGAGCGATTGCCTTGTGGAATTCTGATCCGTAGGTTTCGCTTCGCCTAAAACCTCTGAGTCTTTTGCAGACACCTCCGAATCTTTCGTAGACACCTCTGAGGTTTTCGGGGACACCCCCAAGTCTTCCGAAAAACCGACCGCTTACAAATTTTGTCCCCTTTATCCTTAAAGTTCCTAACCTCCCCAAGCTCCCAAACCCGCCGCCCAACCCTCGTCCGCCGCACCGTTTTTCCAGAATGTTTCACAACAAAAATACTCTCCGCTAAAATATTACCCCAATTTTAGGCGGAGAGTATGTTCAACAGCAGGTTTACGCGTTATACTACTACCAATTTCTTATAAACACAACCGTAAGTTGCGGTTTGCTTCACCAAAATAGGGAATAATCGGAAAAATTTTCCCGTTTACGCAGGGAGTTATTGGTCATGGATATTTCGGAATATTGTTTGGATACGGCGGTTCGTGCTAAGGCGGCGTCGCTTTTAATGCCGAAAGTCAGCGGCGCACAAAAAAACGCCTGGCTGGAACATGCCGCACTCCTGATCGAAGAAAAAAAAGATTCCATCTTGTCCGAAAACCAAAAAGATATTGCCGCCGCACCCGATTTCGGTTTGACTCCGGCGGAAATAGACCGGCTTTTGCTCAACTCCAAACGAATCGGCGAAATTATTACCGCGTTGCGCGAGATTGCCGCGTTTCCTGATCCGGTGGGAAATATTATCGAATCCGCAGTTCGCCCGAACGGTATTGAAGTTCAAAAGGTTCGAGTTCCGCTTGGGGTGGTTTTTTTCATTTACGAGTCAAGACCCAATGTGACTCCCGATGCCGCCGCAATCTGTATCAAAAGCGGTAACGCCGTCATTTTGCGCGGCGGTAAAGAAGCGATTCATTCCAATAGGGTGTTGGCGGGGATTTTGTCTCAGGCTGCCGAAGAAACCGGATTGCCCAAAGATGCCGTACAACTTGTCCAAACCACCGACCGCAACGCTGTCGGCGAATTTCTCAAAATGGCGGACAAGATTACGGTTACGATTCCGCGCGGCGGTGAAAGTCTTATCCGCCGTGTAACCGCCGAAGCCGCAATGCCCGTAATCAAACATTTTGCGGGCAATTGTCATGTTTATATTGATCAATTTGCCGATCCTGATATTGCGGAGAGGGTTCTTGTCAATTCAAAGTGTCAGCGAATGGGAGTTTGCAATGCGGCGGAATCGTTGGTGGTTCATCGGGCGGTTGCGGAGGCGCTGCTGCCGCGGCTGGCAAACGCCTTGTTGCAGCGGAATATCGAATTACGCGGTTGTCCGAAAACATGTTCGCTTGTGCCGGAAGCGGTTCGGGCAACAGAGGCGGATTTCAAAACGGAATTTCACGGACCTGTGATTTCCGTTAAAATAGCGGAATCGCTCAATGACGCAATCAATCATATTAACAGTTACAGCGACGGTCATACGGAAGCAATTATCACGACGGATCTAAATTCGGCGCGGGAATTTGCAACACGGATTGACAGTTCTGCCGTCATGGTCAATACCAGTACACGGTTTAATGACGGCGGGCAGTTTGGGCTGGGAGCGGAAATCGGAATCAGTACGGATAAATTCCATGCCCGCGGACCGTGCGGGATTAAGGAATTGACAACGTACAAATATGTTGTTTACGGCAACGGACAAATCCGTGAATAATTTATCCTGCTTGTTTTGGGTATCTATTCCTTCCTTTGTCGAGTAATGACACAGGAAAAACCTCTTTTCCGCCGAATTTTTCTTCTTAGTCCGCAAGGCAGGATGGGCATAACCGGCGGTGAAGCGCAGGGCAACCGCCGGAAGTTTGTTAACAAAAGGTAGGCGACCATTCGGTGCCGATAGGCAACCCCAATAACCAACATAGCATAAATTCACTGTCGGCTAACGCCGACGCAACCGCTGCGGCGAGCGGTTGCCTACCTTGGAAAATTCCGATCCATAGGTTGCGTTTCGCTCCACCTACGGTTATGCACATCACACCCTACCCTCGCGGGTCAAAAGTATCTACACATTTTTTGAACAGGTCTTGCCTAATTTTTGGAATTTGTTATGGTATGGCAGTATGCATTAAATATTTTTCCGAATAGTATTCCGTTGTTTGTGACGGTAACAAGTTCCGTACCACTTTTTGTAGTGGAATCGGTCGAATTGCAATTTCCTGGAGATTTTGT
>JAITQV010000165.1 GCA_031288765.1 Planctomycetaceae bacterium | reverse complement strand
AAGGGGCATGAATCCATGGCAAAGGGGCATGAATCCGCGGCAAAGGGGCATGAATCCATGGCAAAGGGGCATGAATCCATGGCAAAGGGGCATGAATCCGCGGCAGAGGGGCATGAATCCGTGGCAAAGGGGCATGAATCCGCGGTAAAGGGGCATGAATCCATGGCAAAGGGGCATGAATCCGCGGCAAAGGGGCATGAATCCATGGCAAACGGGGGCAATCCCGCGGTAAACGGGGGCGAAATTAGTTAATAGTTAACAGGGAATAGTTAATAGTGTTGCAAGCGAAATTCCCCTACCGCAACGGCAATAATTCCGCTTGCGAACTATTCACTACTAACTACTAACTATTAACTAATTTAGCCTCCGTTATTTTGCCGCAACAAAATCGTCTTGTTTTCCGTCTTAGGAAATGTATAATGGAAAAATAAATTTCGAACGGGAAACACACCCCCAACCATTCACCTCTTACCATTTTGAAAATACATTATGACGGAACCTTATCTTTCCGAACCGCAACAAATTGCGTTGTTTCATGCGGTTGGTCGCCGTATTGCGTCTATTGTTACCAACACGCGGGGAATTCGGATTGCAGAGCAAGTTCCCGATATTGCCGCAATTCCGCTTTTGGGTGCGTTTGTCAGCCTGAAACGGAACGGCGAATTGCGGAGTTGCATGGGAACTCTCTCCGATCAAATGCCGCTCGGCGCAGCAGTCGAACAGGCAACAATTCACGCCGCAAAAGAAGATCCGCGATTTTCCCCCATCGCCGCCGCCGAACTCTTCGAACTTGATATGGAAATCTGGCTGCTTTGGGGAATGAAACGTGTTGCCGCCCGCGGTCTGGAACGGCTCAAAGTTTTGGAAATCGGACGGCACGGAGTTCAGATTTCACGCGGCGGTAATCGCGGGTTGTTGTTGCCCGGCGTGGCTCTCGAATACGGAATGAACCCCCAAACCTTTTGGGAAGCCGTTTGCCGTAAAGCAGGTTTGCCGACCGATGCCTGGCTTGATGACCGGTCTTTGCTCCATACCTTCGAAGGACGGGCAATCCGCGGTCCGCTCTCCGCAACAGAAAATATCGATAAAAAAACCGCCGACGAAATGATTTTCGCCGCAAAATTCAACAGGCTTGGTCCGCGTGCCGCCGGTCCGACCCTGTATGAGGCAGAGGAAATCCGCAACGTTTGTATGGCAACATTTCAGGGAATGATCGAAGGAGTCTCTCCGGCAAGCTATTTTCCCGGACTTTTCGACGGCAACGTCTCAGGAATTTCTTTGGCGTTCCATTCGCCGGAACGTCCGCCGTTGTTGTGTTCTAAGATTTCCGTTCGTCCCGATGTGCAGTTTCAGTCGTCGCTGATTGAATTGCTCCGAATTTTGGGGCGTCAGGTGGAACGGCTGGGGACAACTATCCGCGAACTGCAAAACGCCCTCATCGAAGTGGTTGTTTTTTGGGATCCGGCAATTCACGGTAACGCCAACCGGTATGATCTCAGTCAGGTTGATTCGGCGTACCGGAGCGTGATGCTTTCCAGCCCCAAAGGTTGGATCGTGCAGTTTGACCCGAACCGGAATCCCGAAGAACTCTTGAAAGATTCCGCCGAATTTTTGGATTTGGACGATCCCGATTTGGGCGAAATCATCTCATTTGAAACCGTTTCAACAACTTCAAAAATTTTCCTGACTTCCGTATCAAAAACCAACCGCGGCGCCGAAAATCGTCCGGCGGCGGTTGCCGGAGCCTTTTATCCGTCCAATGTCAACCAAATGAATATGGAACTGGAACGGATGTTACGGGGTGCTGTTGCCGAGCGGCGGTCGTGTTCCGCCGTAATGATTCCCCACGCCGGCTGGCAATATTCCGGTCGGTTAGCCGCTCAAACATTGGCACGAACCGAAATTCCGAAACGCGTGATCATTTTGGCGCCGAAACACCGAAGCGGCGGCATTGATTGGGCGGTTGCGCCCAACCGAATCTGGAATTTGCCGGGTCGTAACGTCGAATCCGACCTCGAATTTGCCGAATCAATGATCCGTACTGTTGATCTCTTTGAATTTGACGCAACCGCTCACACCCTCGAACATTCTATCGAAGTTCAACTTCCCATTCTTGCCAAACTTGCGCCGGAAACACGGGTTATCGGGCTTGCTATGGCGGTTTCGTCGTGGGAAATGATTCGTCATGGAGCCGCTCAACTGGCGGCGTTTTTGGGTTCTCTTGTGCCGCCGCCGTCCGGCGGTTCGTCCGGTTCCTCCGAAATGCCCCTGTTAATCGTTTCCTCCGACATGAATCATTACGCCAACGAAAAAACAACCCGCCGTGTTGACCGTATTGCTTTGGATGCAATTCATGAAGCGGTTAAAAAATCGAAACCGGAATATGCGTTGGAAACGGTGCACGAAAATCAGATTTCAATGTGCGGTATTGTTCCCGCTGTTTTTGCAATGGAAACACTTCGCCATCTTGGCAAACTGAATCAGGTTGAAGAAGCCGGTTATACAACCAGCGCCGAATTTTCCGGCGACAACAGCCGGGTTGTCGGTTACGCCGGACTCCTGTTCCAATAAAATAACTAAAATAAATGTTAAAAGTACGGATATAGATGTGATTGGTATTGGGGAAGAAATGTATAACCCGAATTTTAATTCCCCCGAATTCGAGGGAATTAAAAATCAAGCCGGACTTTTCATGTAACTGAATAGATACCATTAAACAATAAGGTTGTTTACAAGTAATGTTGACAAGTAATTAAAATATGCAAACAACACAAGAAGGTGTTTCTGTTATTATTCCGGTTTACAACCGCGAAAAATATCTTGAAGAGTGTATCAATTCCGTAACATCACAACAGTGTGATTTTCCTGTTGAGATAATACTTGCCGATGACGGTTCGACGGATCATAGCAAAGAAATTGCTTTTTCATTTGGTTCGTCGGTTGTCTGGCTTGAGAAGCCTGCCGGTTGCCAAACGCAGAGTTGCGGTACCACACGGAATCGTGGAATCGAAGCGGCAACATTTCCGATTCTTGCGTTTCTTGACAGCGATGACTATTTCCTGCCCGATCACTTGCAGCGTTGTTATGATTATTTACGTAACCATCCTGATTGTTCGATTGTGATTGATCAATTGTACAGTCAGGAAGGTGATCATAACGAAACGAAATGGCATCGTCCTTATCCTGAAAAAGACGAAGCACAATTCAAAACAATTTTTCTGGATAATTATATTCCATCGAACTTGGTGATGTTACGTAAATCGTTGTTTGATAAAGTCGGCGGATTGTATGATGCTGAGGCGGTATTGTCGGAAGACTATGATTTGTGGCTTCGTGCTTATGAACATGGTGAACGGATTAAGATTATTGAAGGCGGCGGTGCGGTTGTGCGGGAACATAGCAGCCGTTCCATCCGGTCGATACGGAAAACGTATCAATCTTCCGAATTAACAATGAATAAAGCAATCAAACGTTATCCTTATCCGGCAAATTGGATTCGGAAACGGAAATCGGTATTTCAATTTCGTTATGCTCAATGTGATGTTGCGGAAAAAAAGTATTTTTCTGCGTTGTGGCGGTTATTGTATGCCGGTTTGCTTGATCCGGTCAGAGCAATGAAGGTGTTGTTGAATGTGTTACCGAAAACGAAATAAACATTGCCGTTGGATCACATAAAACTTTACCGGAGAGCAATAATATATTAGACCTTTTCGATAACTTTAAATATATGGTATTTATTCCGTTATTTATCCTGAAAATAGGGTTGAATAGTTAATAGTGGAGGATGCAGGCGGAATTATTACGACAACCAGATTTCCG
>JAITQV010000156.1 GCA_031288765.1 Planctomycetaceae bacterium | reverse complement strand
AACTTCAAGATTCGTTTATTTATAGGGAATAGAACACAAAATGTTTTTTTGTTATTGTATTCATTTTGTATCCTTAAAAAATAAACTTGTGATCTTATCAATTTACTAAAGTCCGAGTGTTCCGTGGTATTCTGTGGTTAATAAAAATAGACGGTTACTTTTTGGGATTCTGCCCGAAAAGTAAAAGTACATTTAATTTCTATCCGTTAAGACAAGATTTTCTGCACAATTTTTTCGGCACGGTCGGCAATTTCCGGCGGTTCCGTCAATTCGGGAGCATGATGCGGTTTGCGGCGTGCATCAATAACCAAAGGTCCCGTACAACCCCAATGTTTGTTGTGCAAAAATTCGCCAACACCATGAATATCATTAGCCGGATCACTTTTTGTAAATGTTGTCCATAGAAAATGATTCAAATTTGAAGAAACCTCCGCAGAATCATTAACCCAAACAATTAAAGGAAATCCCGCCGGAAATGAACCGGTCAAATCAATGTCTTCAACACAAAGTACCCCCGAAAAAACAACACGCGGATTTTTCGCCGGTATCGAAATATCCAATGTGTCCGATAAACTTCGAACCGGTTTCCCGCTAACCGCAACAAATAATTTTGAACCGCGATTCAACTGAACATCCGAATAATCAAGCGTATCCGCTGTTGTTTGCGTAACGAAGTGAGCATCGTACCGCCAATCGACTCGCTCCAAAATATGTTTTAAAAATCTTGGAACATCGTGAACATCCAACGCCGGATCGTCTTCACGTGCGGCAAGGAATAAAAATTTGGCAAGCGAAAGTTGACCAAAACCAAGAATGGCATGAGCCAATGTGTGAAGTTCCGCAGCACGGCGTTTCGGATCAAGCGGACAATACTGCTCCCTTCCCAACGCAAGAAGCAAAGGATGAACTCCCGCATCGTCCACCGCATACACAGCATGAACTCCCGGAATTTTTTTCGGAACAATATCGCCGATAATATGATGAATAAATTTGGCAAATTGCGTGTCTTCCTGCGGCGGACGTCCAACAACCGTAAAAGGGAAAACCGCGTTTCGACGATGCCAAACCGATTCGATTTTCAGTACGGGAAATTCGTGAGCAAGACTGTAATATCCGAGATGATCGCCAAACGGTCCTTCCGGTTTGGTTTCCGTTTGAAGAATTCCGGTGATACAAAAATCCGCCTCCGCGTAACAACTTAACGGCGGAACAAACGGCATCGTTTGGTTTTCAGAAGGAGGAACCGCCATAGGAATACGATGTTGTCCCAAAATTCCGGCAAAAAGCAGTTCACTAACTCCTTCCGGTAACGGCATGACCGCAGCAAACGTCATTGCCGGAGCACCGCCGACAAACACATTAACACGAAGCGGTTTACCGGAACGTATTGCGGCGGCGTGATGAATGGCAATACCGCGATGAATCTGATAATGTAATCCGGCTTCGCAATTTTGTACATAATTATTGCCGGCAAGCTGAACCCGATACATTCCAAGATTCGATGCCGAAAAACCAAGATTGTCCGGATCCTCCGTGTAAACCTGAGGCAACGTAAGATACGAACCGCCATCGTCTTGCCATGAAACAAGTTGCGGTAATTGGTCAAGTGTTGTCCGGCAGGCAAATACAGGAGCATTTCGTGCGGAAATGCGTTTCGGACGTGAATAAATCAACGAAGTCAAAGCCAATCGCCCCAGTGAAAAAGATGTTTTGAAACGAAGCCGGTTTGAAAGAACTGTAACAGGATCAACTCCTAATTCAACCGTTTTCCGAAGCGGTTCAATTCCGTCGCGGAAAATAAATTCAACACGAGAGAATGTACCAAAAAGATTGGCAAGCATGGGAAAGGTTGTTCCAACCGGTTTTGTAAAAAGAACCGCCGGCGCTTCCGCTTTATAAAGCCGGCGTTGCACCGCTGCCATTTCAAGATAAGGATCAACCGGTTCGCCGAACTCAACCAATTGCCCGATACACCGTAAATCGTCAATACAAGATTGAAGTGTACGATAACCCATGTCAAAAGAAAAAAAAAAAATTATAATTATTTACGTAACTGTCTATTTTAATGTTTAATCAATGCGATTGATTTTCGCCATTTGCCGACAGCGGATTTATGATTTTCAAAATACGCTCCGCAATATAACACGTTATCGCATTTTTATCAATCTCTTGCGTTTCTTGCTTGTATTCTATTTCAGTGAAATATTCCCAATAAAGCAATAGATAATTTTTCGGGATTGGTATTGCATAAAGGGCTGACAAAACGTTATCATTTAGGCTCGAAGGCACAACCCGTTTTGTGAATCCTTAACAAGAAACATTAACTTTTATATTTGAACAATTTTCCGAAGACAACACCGATCACGGTAATCGGTTTAACCAGTATTCGGATAATAAACACAATGAACAAACAATTCAAGAAAAAATTCGTTTTAACTGTTATTTTTTATTTTTTGCATTTTGGAATTTTCTATTCCGGTGCCGCCGAATTTCGTATTGATAATGAGATACAGGTTGAAGGTTCTCCGGCAAAGATTACGAGCACTATTTTTTTATTGAATGGTAATTTTATCAGTTTGATTGGCGAGAATGGTGAGATTACGTTTTTTGATTCCGAGCGGCGGATTTTTACGCTTCTTGATCCTGTTTTACGGATTCAGGCGCAGCTTGATGCTGCCGAGACGAAAAAGCGGGTGGAGTTGCTGCGCCGGCAAGTTATGACCAGTCCTGATCTTGATCCGAACACGTTCAACGCTTTTGCCGTAAAACCGGTTTTCCAACAGGAATACGAGGAAGTATCGGGGACGTTTGCTCTTCAATCGTCTTGGATTGATTACCTTTTGGTGACTCATGTTTTGACCGATTCTGAGATTGTGAATCAATATTTTGATTCTTGTGATTGGGTATGTTATCTTCATCTTCGTCTTGATCCGAAATTGACGACCATGCTGACACGTCTTGAGGTGAACCGGATTCTTCGTGAGAGAAACCGTTTTGCTTCACGGATATCGGTGTCGGTTTTTCCGAAGGGCAAAGTTCCGATTGCGAAACCGGACAAGGCGCAAAGTTCCCACAAAATTATTTTACGTCTGGATCACACCGATACAAAACGAATTGATCAGGCACAGGAATTTCGGCGGACTTTTACAATGGTTTCGTTTGACGAATACCAGAAGAAAGTCGCCGAAAAAAAGAAAAAATAGTACGATTTCGGCGAAAATTTTTGACTATGTGGGAAAATCCGGCGAAAAACGGTGTTTATTTTGTGTTATTGCTCAACAAAGAAACGGACGGATACTCAAAATTCTGCTAAAAAATTGTATCTGATAGGGAAAATAAAATATTAGGGAAATTTAAGAGAGTCCCTAGTGGACGTATTTTTGAAAATCCGGTATATTATTAAGGAGTTGTTGTTGGTTTCCCGTAACCGCGTGTTATTACGTCCAATCCTCTGATTTATTTTTTGACAATGTTGCCACCGCTTTTTGCTCAAGAACCGGCTCAAATCCTGACATTGATTGGTTTTGGATTTATTATCTTAGTTATTCTGGTTTGTCTTATTATTTTCATGCGTTTTTTTCCGCTTTGGATTCAATCGCTTATGGCGGGAGCCGGAGTTGGGATTCTTGACATGATCGGCATGACTTTCCGCAAGGTCAATCCGGAAATTATTATTCGGAGCAAGATTATGGCGGTTCAAGCGGGGTTGGATGATCGGATAATTACGACCAAATCGCTCGAAGCCCATTATCTTTCCGGCGGCAATGTTCCTGCGGTGGTCAAAGCGATGATTGCCGCCAGCAAAGCGAAGATTATAGATCTTGATTATAAGTTGGCGACAGCGATAGATTTGGCGGGGCGTAATGTTTTGGAGGCTGTTCAGACGAGTGTTTATCCGAAAGTTATTGACTGTCCGACGCCGTCGAAAGGTCGAACAACACTGGACGGTGTTGCCAAAAACGGTATTCAGTTGAAGGTGAAGGCGCGGGTTACGGTTCGGACAAATCTCCGGCAACTCATCGGCGGAGCAACAGAAGATACAATTATTGCCCGTGTCGGAGAGGGGATTATCAGTGCGATTGGTTCGGCGAACACGCAGGGGGAAGTGTTGGAAAATCCGGATCGGATTTCAAAAACTGTTTTGGAACGCCGGCTGGATTCGGAAACGGCGTTTGAGATTGTATCTATTGACATTGCGGACATTGATGTGGGCGAAAATATTGGGGCGAGGTTGCAGGCGGATCAGGCGGAAGCGGATACTCGTGTTGCTCGGGCGCGGGCGGAAGGACGGCGGGCATTGGCGGTTGCGGCGGAGCAGGAAAATGTCGCCCGAATTGAGGAAAGCCGAGCAAAAGTTGTTGAAGCCGAAGCGGAAGTTCCTCTTGCGATTGCCGAAGCAATTTCTTCGGGAAATCTCAGTATTATGGACTATTACCGGCTGAAAAATATTCAATCCGACACGGAAATGCGCGGTTCTATTGCACGCGGTTTACCGGCACCGGCGGCAAAAACCTAATTTCTTGAAACGCCCTAAATTCTTCAAATAAATTCGCGCCATATTTCAGCGGGAATTATTGTATTTTTTCGGTATCTATTTAGTTGTTTGTTTTCAGTATTAACTTTGAATCTTAACTCTGCAAGGGGTGTGATGTGCATAACCGTTCCAGAGGTAGGCAACCCTTCGCCGAAGGGTTGCGTTGGTGTTAGCCGATTGGGAATTTTGTTGACGGACGATTGCGTCGGTGTTCGCTAACCTTCGTATATGTGGTAGGGGCGAAAAATCTTTCGCCCCTACATTGCTAATCATCAGATTGTATTGAA
>JAITQV010000146.1 GCA_031288765.1 Planctomycetaceae bacterium | reverse complement strand
GTTTGTAGAATGAAAGTTGGTGAAATTCTGACAAAATACGACGGTGAAAACCGGTTGTATCTACCACCAAAACACAAAACTTCTCGGAGAGAAAAAGGTAAAACTGTACTGCTCGGATGCAAGGAACAAAAAATTCTGAAGAAATATCTTGAAAACAAGGAACTATACTTTGAACAGCAGGAAATTACCTCTTTTTTTTAATAGAAATATCTAAAATAATTAGTTTTGTTGTTAAAAATAAGAGGTAATTTCCTGCCGTTCAAAGTATAAATAGATATAAATCTTCACGTCAAAAATAATAAAACCTCAAAATGATAAATTTTCCTCTTGCCGGAAATAAATGTATTTTGTATGATTCGACATCAATTAAGCAATCTTATTGCGTCGTGATTGTATTGTGAGTATCGTGAACAATAAAATGATTGTCTTAATAGCGGTTAGTTGAACCAAACCCTTCGCAAATACATAAAAAAGAAAGGAATTTCCATGTCCGGTGTTGACAGTACCAACTCCTATTTGAATACATTGAACTCCAATTATTCAACCACCACAAATTCAGACCGAATGAACGATCTGACAATGGCTGATTTTATCAAAATGATGACCGCCGAATTACAAAATCAAGACCCGACAAATCCAATGAGTAATACGGATATGCTTTCGCAAATCGGACAAATCCGGTCAATCACCTCAAACGATAAACTTTCGTCAAGTATTGAAGCACTGACACTCGGTCAATCGCTTTCCACCGCTTCAAGCCTAATTGGAAAAAAAGTAACCGGTTCCGATAAAAATGATAACCCAATCACCGGAAAAGTGGACAAAATTACTATTGAAGACGGTGAAACGACATTACATATCGGTTCGTCGGAAATCACAATTGGCAGTATTAAATCAATTGACAGTTGAGATTGTTTGCTTAAATCTTGCAAGGGCGGGATTATACATAATCACGCCCCTGCAAAGTTAATAGGGAAAAACAAAATCAATACAGTGTTACCAAAGAAGTGTTACCAAATCCGTTTTTGCCCTTTGGGCGCCGGAACGGTATGGGAAATTCCCGCATCAATATATTGACCGCCGCCGGTTTGTTTGCAGTGAATCGCAATAACATTTTTACCCGCCTTAAACGCTTTGGCTGAATTATTCAACGGGAAATTTGTGTAGGTACTGACGTAACCCTTCACTTCAAGAACCTTAACACCGTTAATAAAGACTTCGGCATCTTCGTCGTGGTAAAAGTCAAGCGTCAACTGTGACGGATCTTTTACATCGTTCGCCGAAAGTTCAAATGATTTCCGTATCCAAATATCATTTGTTTTCCATTCCGTGCGTACTGTTGTGTTTGGAGTTGCGGCGGTTCCGAAACCGGCTTTGCCCGTTTTCCACGCCTTATCGTCAAACTCCGCTTTTTCCCAACCGTCAGCAGGTTTGTCCGTTGTGTACGCCCATTCGGATTCCGTAACCGCTGCCGTCGGAACCAATGTTTTTATCTTCGGAGCCGGATAATGTAACGCATCATTGGACGCTTTGAATTTTGCAACATCAACTTTGATAATGCGATCATACGTTATTAAACCGTTCACTTCAATCTCGACATCGGTTGTTTGTGTATAAACGGCGGCGGAAAGTCCTTGAGCAATCAGCGGATGCAAACGTTGATTCAATTTTTTGTACGTTTGAAGCAAATCGTCTTTGTCCTTCAAATTACCGCCGTAACCCCAATTTTTATCCGATTCGAGCCAAGTATGACCTTTAACCGGTAAACCCAACCCGCCATATTCGCCGAGAACAGTTGCCCGTTTTTCTTCCGGCGGGAACATACCGGGTCCGCGATACTGATGTTTATCGTACAAATCACCGCAGCCCCGATCCGCCCAACCGCTTGGACCGTCAACCAATCGGGTCGGATCAAGTTGTTTTGTCAGGTTAAGAATCCGGCAGGTGTCGAATTGCCCCCAACCTTCATTGAACGGAACCCAAACAACAATACTGGGAGCATTGTACAGCGTTTCGATAATTTCCGACCATTCCCGCTCATAATTAGCGGTGGATTCCGGCGACCGTACAAAATCCGGATCATTCCCGCCAATATATTTATCGCCGCTGGGCATATCCTGCCACACAAGAATTCCAAGCCGGTCACAGTGAGCATAAAACCGTAACGGCTCAACTTTAACATGTTTGCGGAGCATATTAAATCCGAGATTTTTCGTAACTTCAAGATCATAAGCCAACGCCGCATCGGTTGGAGCCGTGTAAAGCCCGTCGGGCCACCAACCTTGATCAAGCGGACCGTGTTGAAACAGGAATTTTCCGTTCAACAACATTCGTGTAATTCCGTCTTCGGTTTTACCAAGCGAGATTTCTCTCATGCCGAAATAAGAATCAACCGTATCAATAACTTTTCCGTTGCGAACAATCGAAACGGTTAAATCATACAGATTGGGTTCGTCGGGTGTCCAGAGTTTCGGGTTTGCAATCGGCAAAATCAGCGGTTCGCCGGCTTGACCTTTTTTAACTGTTACGAAAGATGTTGCCGAAGACCGGCGGAAAATCCGGCGTTCAAACACGCCGCGTTGAACGGATTGTTTATTGGTTTCCGATTTGAAAGAGGCTTTGGCTTCAATTTGATCGCCGTCCTGTAAATTTTTAACAGCGGTTTCAATGGTCAATGTTGCGTCTTTGATATTTGGAACGAATTTAAGTTTTTCGATTGCGGTTGCCGGAACCGGTTCGAGCCAAACGGTATCCCAAATTCCCGTAACTGCGGTGTACCAAATTCCGTGCGGATTCTTTATCTGTTTCCCTCGCGGCTGGAAATGGTCGTCGGTCGGGTCTAATACGGCAACAATAAGTTCCTGCGTGCCTTCGGGTTTCAGAGCATCGGTAATATCAAATGTAAACGGTGAATAACCGCCGACATGTTTACCGACTTCTTTACCGTTGACAAAAACAGCGGTATCCCAATCGACAGCGCCGAAATGCAACAAAATTCGTTGTCCGTTCCAATTTTTTCCTTTTGGAATTTCGAACGGGCGTGTGTACCAAAGTTTTTTATCTTTTCCCACCGTTTTGCCGACACCGGACAACGCCGACTCTATCGGATAAGGAACAAGAATTTTACCATCATTTTTTTCCGGTTTTGCGGCATCACGGTTGGTGATCGCGTAATCCCAAAGACCGTTGAGATTCAACCATGTTTCACGAACGAGTTGCGGTCGCGGGTATTCCGGTAACGGATTCTTGGGATCAACATCTTTGGCAAATTCTGTAATAATTTTGCCGGAAACGATTTGCCAATCGTCCGCTGTCGCAACAGCAACCGGCAGTAAAAACAAACACAAAAAGTAAATCAGTCGTTTCATAAATTTTCCTGTGATTAAGGGTTAAACAAATTAGTCTGCCGCAACGGCATAACAAAATTCCATATTATTAGAACATTATAGAAAACAGCCGGAATTATTTCAAGTATGGAATAATTAACACACGGTTTTCTATGAGTGATTGGAAGGAGGGACATTTCCGCAAATGAAAACTGTTACAAAACACGAATCGCCCATGAATTGCAATATATTCAACATATTTCAACAGTGGTATCAGGATAATCGTATATTGATAAAGGTCAATGGAAGTTTTGCTCCAAAAGACAAAACAGCATAATGATTTACAAAATGACATATACTTCTTATGGTTCCGCATGACCGGTTTTTAGGAAGGCAAGCGTTTGGGTTTCGTGGTATATTCAAAATTACCGCAAAGCAGTCTTTAATTGTATTCAGTGATTTATAGAGCGACTGCCCGTTAGGGCAAGCATCAATAGAAAAAATGTCCTAATGTAAATCAAAAACCTCGTAGAGGTTTCGTTTCTATCTTTTGTTTTTATTGATAGGAATCTCCTACGGAAATCAGATTACCGTAAGGTGTTAAATTGTATCTATTCAATCTTTTGCCAAACTATTATGGCGGACAAACCTCATTTTCAACCTAATTTTTCCGAACAAAACAACCTCAGTTGCCGGAAACTTCACACACGATTAACCTCATTAAAAGGATAAAAAATGAGACAATGAGGGTAGTTTTTGGAGAAATTATTCGCCAATGATGTCAAATTAGATAAAATGGAATATTTATACTGCGTCATTATTCAACAAATTGCCGAATAGAGGCGAAAAAGTGAAAAAAACTCTCGCGAGATTTTTTTTATCTCCCGTGAGATGGATTTCATCTCTCGTGAGAATGTTTTTATCTCTCGTGAAAAGGCTTCTTATATGTGTTTTTGGGTTCATTTCTTGTGAGACGGGTTTGGTTTTTTGTGAGTTTTTGACTTTATCTCCCGTGAGATGGATTTCATCCCACGCGAAACGGGGTTATCTCACGTGAGATAGGTTTCATCTCACGCGGGATCTTTTTTATCTCTCGTATGTTTTCCGGGCTTTTGTAACATGTTTTTCTGTTCTTAAAGGTGAAGAATTACGTTGTATTCATGTCCTAACATAATACAAATCAAAGTATAATTGTCTATTTATTAACCACTGAATACACGGAACACACGACAAAAATAATCCGCAGATTTTGCAGATTTTCAGTAATATTTCAGCGGAATTTGCCCAAACGTATGGTAATCGTTTCACCAACCTTATTTTCAATCTGATTTTTCTTACGAAACAACCTGAGCAGCCAAAATTCCTACAAAAAACAAACCTTATGACCTTATTCCCTATTTTTTAATAAGGTAATTCAGCGGGTGTAAGACAAGTCGGTTAACGCCGGAATTATTTTGGTGTTCGGGAATTTTGCGGCGGTAACGGCGCATCCCGATTTTCGGAAGATTCGCCCCGCAAAGATGTTTCTCTCCAAGATGTTTGAAGAATCACCTTTTCCAAATCCGGCTCCGGTTGCATCAACTCCGGTAATTGTATCAATCCCGATGAAATAACAGACTTTGTTTCCGGTTCGGAAATAACCGGTTCATCGTCCAACCGCGGAGCAGACGGAACCAAAGGATCAGAAAGTTTGCGTTGCGCAAGATATGGTTGCGGATATTGATGCCGGTTCTGATATTGATGAACACGCCGCCGTTTCGGAGTTAATTTTTGTACGGATTGCGCGGATTTTGATGCCGCCCGATTTTTTGTAATTACTCCCGGATCAATCCAACGCCCCAACGTATCCAATTCCATCGTTCCCATATTCAAGTCAAGCAACATTCGTTGCGTTTGATACGACACCCACGTGTTCAGAAATTCATTCTGACTCGTCATCAATCCGTCCAACGCCCCAATAAGATGTGTTGCGGTATTTACCTCAATTGTTTGACCGCGTCCCGGCGGTTGCTCCATTTTAAGCTGCCAGACATCAACACGGCTTGTTGCAATTAAGACGGCGTTACGGGCAATTTCAAAATCAATTTGATGGAGTTGTGTGTTTCGTAAAATACGCCGAAGTTCGGCATTGAGCGAGTCAACATACGTATAATAGTTACGGCGTGCCGCCTGATATTCTATTTGAGTACGGCGGTAATCGAGCATTTCATTATGGCGGGTCAACGGCGAATCCCAGTTCAAACCAACCCGAACACGACCATTGTCGCCGTCAAACCGAACTCCGCGTTTGTCAATCGTTCCGATTTCAGCGTCAACCGTAACATTTAAATCGCCTTTAAGTTGATTGGCGGCAAGATCGATTTGACGCCATGTATCAACCAATGCGGCACGGTGATTCATCCAGTCAAGCCTGTTTTCCGATGCAATATTAAAGGCTTCTTCCGTCGTAATCGAGGTTGGAACCAAAGTAATCGTATCCAGTCTTGTCCGTGTTTGTATGAGCGAAAGCGAAACCAATTCGTACTGAAACGCCGACAAAACCCGCCGAATCCAATCCCGATAATCGTCTTTTTGCCGCAATTCCGAAACAATCTTTTGGGCTTCTTCCCGTTCGCGTTTTGTTTTGATTTTTAGCGGATTATTGTTATCTTTGAACAACACCGCCGGTTCTTTTTTGTTTTCCCACGTTTCCGCCGTAACCGTTTCACGGCGCGGAATTTTCGGAACAAGCGGATTATTGTTATGATCTTTTGTATTCTGTGATTCTTCTGTTACTGTTACGTCTTCATGTTTTCCGGCGGAGTCCTTTAACGTTTTGAAAAGTTCCTGTGCTTTTTCAAGTTCCTGTTGACGTTCCATTAGTGTTTCATTGACATTCGGCAATATTGTTTCATTCAATTTGAGAATTTCCAATGCCTCACGAACATCCGGCTCAAACGAATTGTTCCGAATCATTTGGCGAAGAACCGGCTCTTCAAGTTGAATAATTTGCTCCAGTAATTTGAACGCCGCTTTCATCCGGTGAATATTTTCCGGCACCGTTTCATTTTGTAACCTTTCAATCCGCGTTTGGAAAATGTCCGTATCGTAAATGCTCGGATCAATCCGTTCCCCCTGCTGAATCCGTTCGGCAAGATTCGCCGCAAGATTGTGAAGACTCTCAAGCCGATCAGGAACACTTTTTTGTAAAACCTCCAAATCGTTATACAAATTCCGAATCTCGCCTTCCGTACGTTTTATAATCTTTTCCAGATTTTCACCGAAATCTTTTGGCAACGGTTTTTCTTTGGTACGAACATGAACGAGAAGATTACTCAAATCTTCCTGCAAACTCGTCAGCGCCGGAGACGACAACTGAAATTGTTCCATTAACGGATCGCTGATATCCACTTTCAAATCGGGCGGCAAACCAAGTGAACGGATATACGTATCGGTATTGCCCTGATAAGTTATAATTCGCTGGAGCAGAGAACTTTCCGAATTAAGTAATTGCTGCCGCGTTTCTTCAACTTGCGAAACATCCGTTAATTGTCCTGCGTCAAACACTTCAATAAATCGTTGCAGATTGTCCTCCAATGCAATAATATTTTGCCGTTGGTTTTGGATTCGGATTTGTTCCGCGAGAAGACCGTAAAATCCGCCGCTAAAAGCCGGAGTATTCGCCGCATTGATATTTCCGGACGGCGCCGCCTGCTGACCGGCTCCCGTAACAATTTTCGTGTAATAACCCTGCCGGAAAAAAACCATTTGCCGAATTGCCGCTAAAAAATCCCGTTCCGCCTGCGTTAAATTTTCCAATACAATTTTTTTACCGGCGTTACGGAGAACCGGTTGAACCAACCCGACATTAAACAAGGAATCCGCATACCAAGTATTTGTACCGTTAAACGACCATGTAATCGCATTGGCTAAACCGACCACCAACTCGCCGCCGGTTGCAAAAAGAATTTCCGTTCCGGTTTTTCCGGCGCCAAGATTGATGTCGTTACGAAGATTATTGCTGCCGTTGTCGCGAAGTCTGCCGTTTGCCGTGTAGAACAGAGAATCGCCGCCGTAAAATTGTACATCAAACCGGAACCGTTCACGGGAAACCCGCATTGCCGCCAGATAAAGATTTTCCATTGCCGCCTGATATTCCGGCGAATGGAGCAAGGCAAGTTCAACCGCTCCGTCTTTGTCCAGCGGAACCGCTCCTTTTTCGTTGAACAAGAGATATTGTTGCCAGTTGGGATTTTCGGTATTGTGCGTAACTCCCTTGTCATGCCAATGCCGAGATGCGTTTTTACCGTCAACCGTAAGCATTTTACGGCGGGCAGCCGGATCATCCGGCGGCATCGGTTCAAAATCAGGGTGGAACGGGTCAAACATCCGTGACCGGCGATCCGTGTTGATTCGATAATCGTCAAGTTTCCAATGCGGATTTTGTGTTCCGCCGGCTGCTAAAAGCGAGTAAACTTCATTGTCGGCTTTGATTCGGTAATGTTGCCGGCTGCAGCCTTCGGTGATAAATAGGAGGACTGCGAAAAATAGAAAAAAAATACCGTGCCAAGACCATTGATCCGGACGAAATGAAAAAGAAAAATCCTTAAAATAAACAAGTTCTTTGGTTGTCTTTTGGCGAAAGTTCATCTTTTCTATCACTTTCTTGTTGTCTTTTGCCGACAAACATAGTTAGATGTTGTGTCCCGATCAAACCAACCGGCGACTATGTCGGAAAACATCACCCAAATTAAATGCCAAAAAATATATCGGTTGTCAGTTTAGTTAAACTTTACCGATTGTTCCGGTTGTAAGGATTTTATCGCATAAATTAGAGGGGAATCCTAATAATTCATTATTTTTAACCACAAAGTTTTATTATTGAAGGATTCTTGATTAATTGTCCCTCATGTCCCATCTCTTTGAAAGTGATTGGTCATTTTATAAAGAAATTCATAGGTACGAAAATTAAAAAATCAAAAGTGATCAACTTTTATATTTACCCAAACTATTTAATTTTACTAACCGCTAATAAAAATATTAAAATAGGCAAATATCTTGTTAAAAGTAGGACATTAAAAATAACACATTAAATGAGATGCCTTTAAACCCTTCCGCCTTGTTAGGGGTGGGCTAAATACAATGCAACAATCAAAACTATTGCAATTTGCCGAGCTTTGCCTCGGTACGTATTATGCCGAATTCAAACAGGCATTGGACGATTCCAAAAACAAGGAAATGAACACTTCGGATTTCCTTAAGAAATACCCGATGTTCGAGTATGTCTGGGCTGACTTAAAAGAAGCTGAATCTGAAGGAGAAGAAATCAGCGATGACGAATTGTTATCAACTTTGTTTTTGCTCTTCGCCGAAAACAAAAAGTTAATGTTTCAGGTTGACTGGTCAGGAGAAGAGGAAAACGGAGATGTTGCTAAATTCATTAAACAACTTCTTGAATTACGGAATATCACCGGTTTTGAATGGGACACTGAAAAATTCAACGATTCGCTTGATTGGAAAAAAATCGGACGTGGTGATTACATTCTGATTCTTTTCAAAGCCGTTGATCAGGAACTGCAAAAGATGGGCAATCGTTTGACCTTCTTTTTTATGGGCAATGACAATTATCCTTTTACTGTTTTGAATGAAGCGGATTTTAATAAAGTGCATCGTCTTGCGTGGTCGTGTTACGGTGTCTATGGCGTTGATAGTATGAACGAATATGACGGATGATGAAAATTAGTGCAGGATTTCTAATCCCTGCCATAACCGTCCTGTAAGTATCCCTTTAAAGATGATTGGTCATTTTATAAAGAAATTCATAGGTACGAAAATTAAAAAATCAAAGGTGATCAACTTTATATTTACCCAAACTATTTAATTCTGCTAACCGCTAATAAAAATATTAAAATAGAATATTAAAAATAACACCTTCAAGGGAAATGCCCTTATGTCCCTACACAAAAAAACTTTAGGAATGATAGGAACAATTAAGGACTAAGGGGACAATAATTTTGTAAGATAAATTTGTGTTTTCTTGACAAAATACAGAAAATAAAATAGCATTGTTGCCATTGAACAATACGGAAGCATTCCATAACCCGTGTACAAACCATGAATATTTGGAATAAAGTCTTTTTAGGTTTGATTTTTGTGCTTGCTGCGGCGGTTGTTTTTTTCACTTCGCAAGAGATGAAAATACGCGGAACAGGTCAAAAAGCAATCGCATCTATGGAAGCGAAAATGGAAACGACCAAACGTGATATTGAAAAGATTTATGAAGGTACGGCTCCGGCGAAAAAACTTTCCGAGAAAACCGTTGAGGAGTTAGGTTTCAACGAACTTCGGGTTCAACTTCTTGATCTTTTGTATGAGCGTAAAAAAGCGTGGTTTGGTTGTAAACCCGGCAATCTCAATATTTCGGGCAAAGAGTTGACTCCCGAACAGTTGGGCGGCGATAACCCCGCAACACCGAAAGAAAAACTCAAAACCATCCAATTGCTTGAAGTGTCCTTGACAATTACCGGTCCTGTTGTTGAAAAAAACGGGAACGAAGAAGTAATTCCGCCTGAAGATCTCAAAGGTCTTGTTTATGTTTTCGATGAAGGCGAGGCGGGAGTGGGCGGTTCATTTCTTGGGATGTTTGTTGCTGATCAGATGCAAAAAGTCCAAAGCGGTTATCAGGTAACACTTCAATCGGCGCAAGATTTGTCCGAAGCGGAAATCAAACAGGTTCAAAATGCACTTCGTTCGACGTGGGCGGTTTATACGACGGTGCCGTTGGATCGTTATCAAAACATTTTTGACCGGCTTACGGATGAGGAAAAAGAAATGCTTCCGGCGGCGTTGCGGGAAACTTTGACGAATCCTGAGCGGATTCCGAAAGATTTTGATGAGTTGTTGGGTTTATTTTATCAGCGCCGGGTGGAACTCAAGGAAGCAATCAATAGTACCCAACGCCGTATTGAGGAGTTGAAAACTTCGCTGAAAATTGCCGAAGCGGAAGATCAGGATTTGCGAAATGACAAAGACCTTGAGAACAAACGGATTGCAATGATGAAAATTCAATGTAAGACGTTGCAGGACAACATTGATGCTTATGGCAGGATGATCGGGCAATTACGGGGCGAAATTGAAAAAACGCAGATTCAAAACGAATGGTTGGTGGCGAGAATTGCGGAGTATCAACTTCAGGTCAAGGAATTGATTGAGCAAAAAACGGCTCAAGCCGCCGCTCAAACCTCTAACGAATAATCAATTCAAACGATAAACCGCACCAAGATTAATAAAAAGATCGTATCTCTTCAGTGGTTTATCCCGACAATGGGGCTGAAAACCCTTCATATCCTAGCGTAGGGCAACGCCCTACGTAAAAAGAACACAACAAAACGAAAGCCCTAACAGGGCGTAATCAAAAAAATACAATGGCATGATTCTTGGGGATTGCGCCCTTTCAGGGCTTAAATTTTGTTATTGTATCCTGTTCGTAGGGCGTTGCCCTACGCTATGATATTGCGGGCTTTCAGCCCTAGTTACAGGGAACTGAATAGATACAAATTAAAGACTACTTTGTAGCATTTGTTAGTATAAACTTGTACACCTACACATTCATTCAACCAAAATTACAATTATGACAATAAACTTAACAAAATATTTTGTTTTCGCTCTGCTGGTTGCTCTTGGTCTGCTGACAGGTTGCCCAAACAACAGTGTCAATTCCGAGTTCTGTGTTGTTACGGGAACAGTTTTTCTGAACGATTCGCCGGTGGAAGGAGCAAGAGTTACGTTTTTTCCTCTGGATACTTCGGGGCTTGCCGCCTCTGGGTTTACCGATGCGTCGGGAAAATATTCGCTGACCGCCGACGGTTCGCTGTCCGGCGGAACCGGTACAAAACCCGGACAATATCGGGTTACC
>JAITQV010000082.1 GCA_031288765.1 Planctomycetaceae bacterium | reverse complement strand
TTGCCCTTTCCAAAAAATAAGTTTTTCTAAATTGTTGCCCATGTTGTTTGTTATTTGGTTTTAGAAGTAACAAAGATATGAATGATCAAATCGAAAAAATAAACTTTTTTTCCTTATGGATGTGGGCTTTCTTAGAATACCGTAAGTGGTTATAATGATTTAAATCAGTGACGGTTTTATGTAAATTGGGTAGTATTTTTTTGAATTTCCATTTTTGTTCTTTAATTTAGATTTATGAAAATCCGCGATTTATTCGAACATTACGGCGTTTTGGGAAATCCTTTTGCGGAAGAGGATGCTCAAAACGATGTTGTTTTTAAGGGTTCCTGTATTAAGACTTCGTTCCATTCCGCGTGGGACAAAATTTACGGCAATCCGGCAGAACCGGCAACTTCGGTCGTTTTCGGTGAAAAAGGTTCCGGTAAAACAGCGTTACGAATTCAGATGATTCGGATGTTGACCGAGTACAACACGGATCATCCCGAAACACGCCCCATTGTTCTGGATTATTCCGATTTGAACCCGTTTATTGACCGGTTTCGGCATCGTTTTCCGCAAGGGCGTAAAATTCAAAAAGTTCTTGCCCGATGGGAACTCTGGGATCATCTTGATGCGATTTTGTCGCTTGGTGTAACACAATTGATTGACCGGATTTTAGAACCGGGTCAAATAGTGCATCCGGCAGCGGTTGATCTTAAACCCTTGCCGATTGAGAAACTCAACATCCATCAAGTCCGTGATTTACTCCTTTTGGCGTCGTGTTACGATACGTCGCGGAGTGAAAATACGGTGAGTCGTTGGAACCGTCTGGCAAAAAAGTTACGGTATCGAACATGGAAATCGTTCTTTTCAAACAATTGGGAAATGCCGTTCGGGATTTTAGGAACACTAATTTCAACTTGGACGGCGTTTCAATGGGCTGGTTCGCTTGGTTTTTTGGTAAACCGTTGGTTTTATCTGATTGTATTTGTTCTTTGGTGTCCGTTGTTGCTAAAAATATTGAAACGTTTTACAAAAGCGTGGTCGATTAAACGTTCACTTCGGGTTCTGCCGCATTTGAAATCGAACCTGTTCAAAATTCTCATGTGTCTTCGAAAAATGGATTTCAACGGGATGCCGTTTCCGGTGTCCGGCAATACGGAAAATCGATATGAAATGCTTGCTAAATTTCTTGATCTTTGCAATACACTTGGATTGAACGGTTTGATTGTGTTGATGGATCGTGTGGACGAACCGTATCTGATTAATGGTTCGGCGGAATTAATGAAACTGATTGTTTGGCCCATTTTCGACAATAAGTTACTCAAACACGAACGAGTCGGTTTGAAATTATTGTTGCCGAATCAACTGCTTGATTTTATGGAACGGGAAAGCAAGGATTTTCATCAACGTGCGCGGCTTGACAAACAAAATTTGATTCGGTCATTGGATTGGACGGGCGAATCTTTATTTGATTTGACGAATGCACGTCTTGCGGCTTGTGCGGCGGACGGCAAATCGCCGGTTATTACGGATTTTTTTGATGTACCGTTGGATCGTCGGCGTCTGGTTGATGCGTTTGCAAAACTCAAGGTTCCGCGCCATTTATTCAAGTTTTTGTACAGTCTTTTCGGACAACATGTCAACAAACACACAGACACGGAAGCGGTTTGGAAAATTCCTGAAACAGCATTTGAATCCGCGTTATCGCTTTACCTTCGTGACCGTGACGCTGCGGAACGCAATCTCGGAGTGGTGTAATGATTCGTGTTTTTCTTGCGGATGAACAACCGGTTCTTTTGGCGGGACTTCGTTCGTTTTTTATCGGAACAGAATTTCTGATCGTCGGTGAAGCGGCGAACGGGTTTGATTTGGTTCAGGGAATCGAAAAAACTTATCCGCATCTTGTGTTGGTTGATACGAATCAAAATTCCTTTCAGGGATTTTCGGAAAGTTTCGTAAATAACAACGGTACAAAACAATTACGTTGGGAATTTAAAATCATTGAATATTCCGAAACATTGAAATCTGTTACGAAACCGTGTTTTCTTGAAGAGGTGCGCCGAATATTTTTCAAAGGAAAGCGTTACAGAGCACAAAAAACCAATTCTCTGACTTATCGTGAAACGGAAATACTCGGATTGATTGTTCAGGGTTTTTGCAACAAGGAAATTGCTCGTTCTCTTGGTATTTCACTTGATACTGTCAAGGAACATGTTCAAAATATTTTACGTAAAACTTCATTATCAGACCGAACTCAAGCCGCACTTTGGGCTGTTCGGCAAGAAATTGTTTCACTGTAATATTAATTGTTTGCGTAAAATTTCCGAGTGGTTTTTTAAAAACTAAAATTTTTGTAATTATTCACGATACTTTCCAAGTTATGATTTTCTCGCTCTTAATAAGCAAGTTGATTTGATCCGGCTTCCAATCGTCCGGGCAAGGTTGTGGTTTTTGCCATGTTTTACTGTTATCTTCGCTTATTGCCGTCCACGAACGCTAACTTCGACTCCAATCTTTGGTATGTGTTGCGAAAAATATAATGATACGGTTAATAAACAAAATAAATTTCTCATTGGATATCTCCTGTAGTAAATTTTTTTATTTTGAACAGTTTTTTTGTTCAAAACATTACGGGTGAAATATTTATTAGTTAACCCGAACTTTGACTGCTTTTATTTCTCTTTCAAAATGAGAATGCAACCAGTCCATTGACTTTGCGGAACAGTTAGTTTTTCGCCGGTTTTCATTGGTTTCGAATAGATTGACATTTTTGTTTTTTCGCCGTCTGTGTAATACAGAACATCTTTTTGAACAAGTTTCCAATCACCGGACAATTCTACTTTTGACAGAGTTAAAAGCAAGAGTTCCGCATCTTTTTTCGCTGTTACATCAATTGCCGGGTTTTCACCGCCGAATGTTTGTGTAAAAAAGACGGGAGTTTCCTTACTGCTTTGATATTGTACCGGAATATCCTTCCAAACATAATTTCTGTTTCCAAAAGCGACGGTATCATTCTTAAATTCCCGAATACTAAAATTTTCCCCAAGAATAGAAAATGCAGCCGTTTCAAATTTTGTTTGATTCGAAAACCAAAGCGCATCATCTTTTTCCGTTAGTTCACGGAAGTTTTCGATTCGATGGAAGGTTAAATAATTTGCATCGTGGGCGTTATGAGAACCATCCCAAGCAGTGCGGCTGATAAAAGCAATATCGTTTTCACCTTCGAAAAACCAATCGACATACTGCCAGGCATGATTCGACGCATTCCGATGCCGTAACACTATACAACGTTGCTCCCAATCACGTAGATTTTTGGAACGAACAAGTACAAGACAATTTCGAAACGCAACAGGATCAGTGGTCTTACAAGCAAGTGTCCAATAGTATTGACTCTTTTGATCGTAACGAATCATGAATCTGGTATTTCCGCCGATGAAATTTTTAATGACAACATCATCAGGTCGTACCGATAATTGTTTTCCATCATCGGAACAATGTAACAATGCTCCCAAAGTTCCGCTTTGTGACTCATTACGGAGTAGATTCACAAGTTCGCCTTCCGGCGAAAGTAAAATATTCCCTTCAATAAAAGTTACTCCACCCCATTTTTTGTCGTAAGGGACAGGGTTGGTAAAAGTCCATTGAGTGGCGTCGAGAAGATCTGCGTCAACAGATACCGAACCGACCATCGCCTCATAATTTCCCCAAGTATTGGGTGTCCGTGTCATTTCGAAAGCACGAAAGATTTTTCCCTGATGAAACAGAATCCCACAACCTGCCGTGTGATAGTGTCCTTCGAGAAGAAGACCGGTTTGTGAATCTTTGGGTTCCGTCCATGTTTTTCCGCCGTCACAGGATCGCCGGATAACAAGAGGACCATTTCCATGAGTGATTCCAAATAGGTAGAGATCATTTTTATTAACAAAAAGATTCGACCATCCCTGACCTTTAATGTCACAAAGTTTTGACCAGGTTTTACCTTGGTCTTTCGATGAATAAACTGTTGTAACAGCCGGGATGGCGTTGGTATCATTCGCTATTCCCGATCCGAACCAATCGTTGGAAGCGACGTAAGTACCGTCGGACAGTTTAACAATGGTGGGTGAACCAATATAAACTTTTTGAAAATCGGGACTCTTCGCAATAATTATACCCGGCGGCAAATCGGACGGAGAATCACCGAAAGAAACAGAAATACAAAAAATGGTACACAATGTGAGAAAAATTAAAATTTGTCTCATGGTTTTGTCCTTTCTAAAAAGGGGGTGAAATGTTACGATCAGAAGGAAGTAATTCCCTACTGAAAAATGCTACAAAAAATATTACGGAACGAGATCAAACACAATATCGGTTTGTCCGCCGTTTGGAACAGTAAACGAGATTCCCTCCTGTTGGTATTTGGCTGGAATCTGATAGGGTATCGGTTTAGGTTTTGCTTCATCAAAATCCGGATCACGCCAAAAAAATTTGACTTGATATTCACCGGCAACCGCTCCTTTACGTCTTGGAGACTCAATTGTTTCAAGCGAAAAATTTCCTTCGGCATTTGTTAGACCGGAAGCGGCAACAATTTGATTTTTCGCGGTGGGTTGGAAAGTGATACTACAATCGGCAATCGGTTTACCTTGTAATGTTACAGTACCGGAAACCGGAACAACCGGATCACCTTTATTGCAACCTGAAACAAAAATGAGACAACATACCAAAAACAATACGAAATCTATTGATACTACTTTCATGGAAACCTCACTAGGAATAAGTAATTAAACAGTAAAAACGTTTTTTGGTCAAGGTAACGGAATACGATCACGGTCGGCAATGGCGGCTGCTATTGCCCAGATGTTACCTTCAATTGTGTTTGTAACAAATGTTACCGATCCGTCACCTCGTGTGACGTTAAATCCGCCGGGATGATAAGCACCGGAACCGCGATAGCAGACAATAGCACTGGCAGCGGCAGAACAAAGTGAAAAATCATACACTTTCAATGTTCCGCTAAACGGACCGGCTGCAGCCGTATTGTGCATAGCAACACTGGATGCCCAAAAGGTATTTCTTCCGTCTTCAAACGCAACATCGGTTTTATGGTGATGATGTTCGGTGAAAATATTGGTGTTGCTCGTACCGTCGGTCATTGTTCCAAACGTTTCGCAATCAAACGATCTGTTTGTTCCATAACCGCCGGTACCATCAAAAACGAAAGTTTGACCAACATGGTGAAATAATCCTCGCCATGAATCCGGAATTCCACGTCCGCTGTCAGGAAAATCAAGATAACCGCATCCGGCTGTTCCCGCCGAATAACCGTTGTAACTGTATCGGTTTGAAAAACCGCGATAGGAACCATAAGCCCATTGACCTGTTGCTGTTACATTAGTTGGTAAACCGCGTTTTTCGGAAAGGGCACCGGAATCAGACGGACAAAGATAAGCCGACAACGGTGTTGCGCAGGCTCGTTCAATGGCTCGGGTTGAATTGGGATTGGCATCAATACTGGCAAATCCTGCTGCATAAACCGATTCGTCTTGATAATACGGTTTACCGCTTGTACCTTGTTCGTGAAACACATCAAAAAGTGATTGTTGTTCCAAAAACGGGAGAATACTGACCGACCAACTCAGATACCATTTATTATGATAGGAGGTTATCGGTGTTGTTGACTTTCTCAAAAGGAGTTTACCCTGTGGAAAAACCTTGTTAGTGTCGTGGTAATTGTGAACCGCAATACCCAACTGTTTCATATTGTTGGTACACGATGATCGTCTTGCGGCTTCTCGTGCTGCTTGAACTGCCGGCAGTAACAGTGCAACCAAAACACCGATAATTGCAATAACTACCAACAATTCTACAAGCGTAAACGCTTTTCGTTTTAAAATTAGTCTCATAAAAATCTCCAAATAAATTTTTAAAGTAAATTTGAACAGGAATTGTAACTTTCAAAAAGTGATCAGCAAAAGTTACGGTAAAGGAACATGTTCACCATCACTAATCGCAGCGGCAACACTCCAAGTATCACCGTTAATAGTTACAGGAGTAAACGTTACGGAAGCATCACCGCGTAAAACGTTAAAACCGCCGGAATGATGAGAACCAACACCGCGTTGACACATGGTTTCGTCATGGGATGTTGTACAGATTTTGAAATCTTCAACTCTCAATGTCGCACTGAAAGGACTTGCAGCGGCAAGATTATACATTGCACGACTGGAAGCCCAAAACGTATTCCTTCCAACATTTCCTGCGTCGTGATAATGATGTTCTGTAACGATATTCGTATTGCTTGTTCCGTCTGTCATAGAAGCGAATGTTTCACAGCTAAATGATCGATTAGAACCATAAGCAGAGCCAGTAACTTCAACAAAGGGACCACCAACCAAATGAAAAAGTCCACGCCATGAATCGGGTAATCCACCAGCAGCACCAGCAAAATCAAGATATCCGCAACCAGCAGTTCCGAGTGACAAACCATTATAATTGTAGCGGTTTTCAAGACCGCGATAGGAACCCAATGCCCATTGACCGAGTAATCCATCCGGTGTTGCTCGTTTTTTGAAAACTGTCAGTGAATCTGAGGGACAAACATAAAAATCAACAATAGTTGCACAAGCTCGCTCAATTGCCCGCGTTGCTGTAACACTGGCATTGATAGTATTGCTGTTGAGTCCGTTGGCAAAAATAGTAATGTCTTGATACGTTGGAACACCGTTTACCCCGTTTTCCTGAAACATGTCGAACAATTGTTGCTGTTCGGCAAAGGGTAAAATAGAGATTGCCCAATTGAGATAGGTAATATCCGGATTAACGGTCAAAGCGGAACCAGATCTTCGTACATAGATTCTGCCTGGTGGAAAGGCTTGCTGAACATCATGATAATTGTGAACGGCAATCCCTATTTGTTTTAGGTGATTGGAACATGTCATTCTTCTTGCTGCCTCACGCGCGGCTTGAACAGCGGGTAACAGTAACGCGATTAACACTCCGATAATCGCAATTACCACAAGTAATTCCACCAGCGTAAATCCGTTTCGGTATTCGTTTCGACGAACCTTCAAACGGAAATTACCGCCGGCACACAACAAGGTTAATAGCATGAAAGATGCTATGAGGATTGCCGTTAAAAACGGCAAAACGTTAAATAAAATTTGGAACATGTCA
>JAITQV010000074.1 GCA_031288765.1 Planctomycetaceae bacterium | reverse complement strand
TCTCCAAACCTTAACCGATACAACATTGACCGGTATTAAGGGTAAAGCGGGAACTTTTCTTGATATTCGCAATAATAAGTTGACCGTCAACATCGGTTCCAGTCAACAATACGATGGTATGATTATCAGTTCCTCTCCGGTTTTACCGTACACGAACAATACAATCCGACCGGAAATTATCAAAGACGGAGCGGGAACATTGACCACTTCGTTCTATGAGCGAAATGTCGGTTCGGGAGCCGTCCAATCGTTTCAGGGTAATTTGACCATCAAACAGGGAAATATTGTTTCCAATTCCGATTTTCACATGGAAGGCGGCGGTCATTTGACTTTTTACGCTAATCCTAACTTACTGGGTTCCGTTAGCCCGCTCGTTTTGGATGTCAGCAAACACAGTGCTGTCTTCAAAGCGGGTGGAGTTAGCGGAAAAGAACTTTCCACAGTTCACATCTATACCGGCGATAACACCACCGGTTGGACAACACCAAGCGGAACATTGACTGTCGGTAAAATTCTCGGAAACGATAAATCCGATTACACCGGATTAAAAGCCTCTGAAACCGATTCCTTGTATTACACTTTGGGGTTACAGGATATTTATGCCACTAACCGGCATGACTTGTACGTAAATCTCAATGTAACCGGTTTTGCCGGTGTCGGAAATACCTACAACACACAAGCCGCCGGAAAATTTTTGGATGATGCCCGTGTTACCGATTTAACAAATACGGGGCTTGCTCCTTTGATTCAGCAATTGTGGGCGTTTGGAAGCAACGTAACCGCCGTAACCGATGCTTCCGGTACGGTCTCCGATACAGTTAAAGCCGCTCAAACAACCTTACCAACCTTGTCACGGGCGGAACGGCTTAGTGCTGTTCGCGGGTTGTTACAGCAAGTTGCTCCCGATACGATTGCCAACGGAATGTTTATGGGGCTTGATCAACCTTGGCGTATTGCGTTTGACCGGTTGAATCTTGACAGCCAAATGGTTTATGTTGCGCCGCCTCAGGGCGCTCCGCAACCCTATCGCGGTCAAGTGATTGCCAATATGCGTAACCTTTGGTTTACTCCGACGGTTCAATCGGTATCGGCACGGTCTGACGGGAACGCACGAAAATTCGGAATTGACCGACCCGGTTACAAACTTGGGTTTGACAAACGGGTTGCTCAAAATACGTCTGTCGGTTTTCTGCTGGGTTATTCCGCACCGAAATTGCATGAAAGCGATGATCGTATTGAAGGTTCGGACTTCCAGTTCGGACTTTACGGCGGTTCGATGGTCGGCAATTATATTGAGTTGAAGGGCTTTATCGGTTTCGGACACCAAAACTTCAAATCAAACCGGAACATTTATGCCAATCTTCCCGGTTATACGCCGCAATCGTTTGTTACGCATGGTCGGTATGACGGTGATACATTCAATTTCAGTTTTGATATTTCCCGTCCGTTGTTCTTAGGTTTTTCCATTCTGAGACCAACAATCGGACTGGATTCCGAACACGCCTTCCGTTATGCTTTTACCGAAACCGGTTCACCGCTTGCCATGAAGTTTGATCGATCTTCGCTGAGCCGGACGCGGGCAAGGTTTGGTTTGTCGTTGGAAACAACCACATTAGATCGGGCGATTTTTACCGGACGTCTTGGATATAGTGCGTTGCTTGGGGGACACGATTACGCTGTTGCCAGTGGGGTGATGGTCGGAACCAATGTTCCCGCAATGTCCGTGCGAAGTGTTGCGGTTGGAAAATCGTTCTTTGAAGCGGGTGTCGGGACAAAAATTTTCCTCAATCCGGTTAAAACGTTGGCTCTTGTCGGGAATTACGACGCAACCGTCGGCAACCGTTGGGCAGAACATCAGGCTAAAGCCGGTTTCGTCTATATCTATTAGTTGATAGTGAATAATTGATAGTTGATAGTGTCGCAAGCGGAATCATTGTCGTTGTGGCAGGAAATCCGCATGCGAACTATCCACTATAAACTATTAACTAAACAGTTGCCTTAAAGTCCCGCAAGGGACGAGATGTGCATAACCGTAGGTGGAGCGAAGCGCAACCTACGGATCAGCAACCCTCAACACCCCAAAGCCCTGCAAGGGCGAGATTATTATTGTGTCGGTTGATAATCTCGCCCCGTGCGGGGCTTATGTTTTTTGGGGGTGTGATCCGGCGGTTGCGCTGCGCTTTATCGCCGGTTATGCACATCCCGCCCCTTGCGGGGTTAAGATTCCGATTGCCCTGTGAAAACAAAAATTGGTCGGCTATCGCCGACGCAATCGCTCGGCGAACGGTTGCCTGCCTGGCTGAACAGATACAAAAAAACAATCTATTCGCGTACAACAACATATACAAACAATAACAAAACCGCAACAGCAAGAAATACCTGATACTGTTGCCGGAACTTTTTTCGTTGTTCCACCTGATATTCTCCGCCTTTTAACCGGCTGAGATATTCAACGTAAATCCGCCCAAGATCAAAAGTTCGTGTGTCCGCCGGAATATAAACTCCTTCTGTTTGCAGGGCAATTTCTTTGAGGGTTTGTTCATTGACTTTTGACCAAACTTCACGCCCTTCGTATTTCAGATAAGTCAAATTACCGGCGTCATCACGGATAGGAATTCGCCCGCCTTCGACCGGATCACCAAGCCCAACCGCCAAAATACGAATATTCCGTGCGGCGGCATCTTTTGCGGCTTCAAGCGGCATGGATTCCTGATCGTCGCCGTCCGTAATCAAAACAATCGCCTGATCACGGTTCGGTTCCGGCGGCATCATATCAAGCGCCTTGCGAATCGCATCACCAATCGCTGTTCCGCCGCGCGGCGCGGAATCGGTGTCCGCCGAGTTAAGAATTTCATTATAAAATCCCTGATCCGTCGTCAACGGAACTTTAACCATCGGTTTACCGGCAAAAACAATCAAACCGACTCGATCCCCAACAACACTTTGCAATAAATCCCTAATATCCGATTTAGCACGTTTGAGGCGATTCGGAGCAACGTCTTCCGCAAGCATTGACCGGGAAACATCAAGCAAAACAAAAATATCCGCGCCTTTTCGTGATACTTTCTCAAAGTAAACACCAAATTGAGGTCCGGCAGCAGCGATTAGAGCAAACGATAAAGCACTCAACAAAGCAATTGACCGAAACAAAATACGAATACCATCATATTTAGGCATTAAACGTTTTTGCATGGCGGTTGCGAGAAAACGTTCGGCAGCCTGACGTTTCTTTTTATAAGCGTAACGAAGTAAAAGCGCCAGTATGGGAATCAGCCAAAGAAATAAAAGAAAAAAAGGTCGATCAAACATCTTTATTAGTTAATAGTTTATAGTGAGTAGTTAATAATGGAGGACGCAAGCGGAATTATTGCCGCTACGGTTATAATCCGCACACGATACTATCAACTATTCACTATAAACTATTAACTATATTTCGCAAGATCAATAAATGAGTATTTTTTCCCAATGAATAAACTATTTCCCTACTCGGTTACAAAATCCAAGTCTGAATTGTTTGCGGGTTGAAAGAAGATGTTCTGTTTGTTATTATTGCTATAATTATTTCAATGATCTATGATCTATTCTTACCAAACATTATTAACTACAAACTATAAACTTTTAACTATTAACAAATTATGGGGATTCGTGAAGGGGTTGTTGCGGTTATTGAGCGGAACGGATATTTCCTGACGATTACGCGTTCGGAAACGGTTGTTGCGCCGGGTAAAATTTGTTTTCCGGGCGGCGGTATCGAACTTGGCGAAACTCCCGAACAGGCTTTGATTCGGGAATGTCTCGAAGAACTCGGTGTTGAGGTTGAACCGATTCACGAACTCGAAGTTTCAGTAACATCATGGAATATCCGGCTGCATTGGTTTACCGCCAAACTTGCCAAAGAAACATCTTTTCGTCTTAATTCGCGTGAAGTTGCCGCTGTTCAGTGGATGACAATTCACGAAATGCTCAACCACCCCAATCTTTTGGAAAGCAACCGGCCATTTTTGGAAAATATGAAACACGGAAAATTTCATTAACAAAAATAAGGGAAAGTTAAAATGAATTATCTTTCCTTTTTATTTTCAAGTCTTTTTTCCGATGCTGAACGAAATATAGGCGAAGGGTGATGAAATACAATACCGGAATGTTATCAAAAAGAGCCGGATACCGAATTTATCAATATCTGTAATTCTTATTATTCATTTTACTTTTTTACCGCAAAACACATAAAAAAAATAAAATTCGCTAATATTGTTTTATTTCGCCGCGTTACGGTTATCGTAGAATATAAAAAATTATTCGGAAACAGAATCACCGGCACGCCCGACAGTAATATTGTGAACATCAAGTTGTCCCGCCGCAAAAGGAAGTCCAATAAGCAAAACGGCTTCACGGGTTTCCGGTTTGACGGAAATTTCGCGTGAAACTTTTTCCCAAGTAAATGTTCCTTTACAACTGCCCAACAGAATTTCATCAATCTGCCGCCGGTTCTCATCATAGAACGAAATAATACCGGTTGGAGTCATCACATGTCCGCGCCGAGCAACAATTTGTTGTCCGCGAATCCAATAATCAATTTTAAGTTTGGAAACTTCGCGTCCGTCCAACGCAAAACCTTGCAACATTTGCGCAATAATTTGCGGTTCCGGCGGAATTTGATTTTTGTTGACGGTATTATTGGCAGTATTATTGTTTAGGGACGATTTTGGTTCCGGTTTTTTCCCTTGTTTTTTTTCAGGCTTATTTGTGAAACGGGCAATTTTCTGACCGTTCGGAGCATCGTTGACCGTAACAATTTCGGTATTGCGTACATAATGCCAACCAACCGGCGAACCGTCTTCACGGACTTCATCGAAACTTCCGCCCACAAGATTCGGATTTTTGACATCCGGTTGAACATTGCGCTGTTCCTCCGCTTCTCCGGTCATCGGAACAAACAGTGTCTGAGTCAACCGCTCTTTTTGAAGTTTGCCGCCGACTTTTTTGCACAAATAAAAAGATTGCTGAAAACGTTCTCCGACGGGAATAACCATTCTTCCGCCTTCCCGAAGTTGGTCGATTAACGGTTGCGGAATCGACTCCGGCGAACAAGTTACTATAATACTGTCAAACGGCGCCGCCTCAGCCCAACCCTGATAACCATCGCCGATGCGGACATGAACATTGTCCATCCCCAGTTTTTCAAGCAGTTTTTCGGCTTGATTTCCCAGCGGTTCGATAATTTCTATCGTGTAAACTTCCTTTACAAGTAAACTCAGTACGGCAGCCTGATAACCGCTGCCGGTTCCGATTTCAAGAACTTTATCGGCAGGTTTGGGCGCCAGCTGTTCCGTCATAAACGCAACAATATACGGCGGAGAAATTGTCTGCGAATGACCAATCGCTATCGCCTGATCCCAATAAGCAATTGATTGATGTAACGGCGGAACAAAACGATGACGCGGAATCCGTTTCATTGCATCAATCACCGCCGGATTTTCAAGTCCGCTCTGCGGTAACAACAATTGTTCGGTCATCCGCTGAGCCGGAATTTGTACCGGAAACTTCTTCAAACGCACAAGCCGTTGCTGTTCCGGCGTCATTGTGTCCGAAATTGTTTCTGAAATTATTTCCGAAACCGTTTCCTGCGCCCCTAATATTCCGGCACACACACAAACCCACAAAAGAAAAAACAAATTTCGTCTCATCAATTTTTATCTCCTCACAAAACGGATTTATTTGAAACATTGACAAATAATTGTCTATTTATTAACCGCTGAATACACGAAATACACGGAATTTGTAATAGTAATAATGTTTACGTGCAACTTCAAGGCTAAATTATTTATAGAGAATGGAACACAAAAAAGTTTTTTTGTTATTGCATTCATTTTGTATTCTCAAAAAATAAACTTGTGATCGTATCAATTTACTCATTTCCATGTCTTCTGTGTATTCTATGGTTAAATAAAAGAGACGGTTACATTGACAACCGGCATCGTATTACCGGCTTTTTTTGTCCAATAATTCCAGCAACGGACGGACACCAAGCGATGCGGAACAATCACGCGTACAATTACCGCAGCCGGTACAAAGAATCAAACCGAATTTTCCCGGATAGATACAAAATTTATGTTGAATCCGGTTACGTTGACGGGCGGCTTGGTTTGCACGGGGATTGTGTCCCGATGCGTGAAGCGTAAAAAGCGGAACCTGACAAGTGTCCCAATTTTTGACACGATTTCCTTTTGCCGTTCCGCCTTCGTCAACAATATCGAAACAGTGGCAAGTCGGGCAAAGATAGGTACACACACCGCAGGAAACACAACGCATACTGGTTTCGTCAAAAACCGGATCATTAAAATGTTCGGTCAGATATTTTTCGACATTTTTGGAATCAAACCGAATTTCCGGCGGCACAGCGGTTTGACCGGTTTTGTCGGATGAAACCGTTTGTTGATCGAAAAATGTTTTGCCTTTATCGGTGAAAGTCCGAACTTCAAATGTTTCGGCGTCAATTGAAAGCAGCATGGCATCGGCGCCGGATTGAGTATCGGGAGCAAGTCCGACTGATGTACAAAAACAATTCTCATCCGCCTGACCGCACGCCAGTGTAACAACTATTGATCGTTCCCGCCGTAACCGGTAAAATCTGTCCTGATAATCCCAGTTAAAAATTTTGTCCAGAATCGGCAAACCGGCGGCATCACAGGGACGCGCTCCGAAAAGAATCTGATCAACAGCAAACGGTTCGGCGTCATCGACAATAAGTTCTTTTCCTTCGTAACGGTATTTGCAAATGGTTTCGTGTTGCGGAAAGAAAAATTCTTTCATGGAATTGACCGGCATAACATTGGGGTCAAGAACAAGTTGTTCCGGCTGTTGCAGAGTACGAAAAAAAAACCGCTGACTCGCCGCAACAACAGGTCCGGCAACAATTTTTTTGTTCAGCAAAAGCGAATCAATAATCTGATTCAATTTCGCACGGGTAATAATCTGAGACATAAAATGCAGGATTTAAAGATTAAAGTTACAAAGGATGGTTAATTACATTCATCGTGAATTTTTTCAAGATGTCGGAAAATTTTGTGCGGGAATTTTGATAAGTCCGAGTTTTTGTAATTTTTCGAAACATTCATCGCGTTCGCGGCTTCGTTCCAGTGTTTTCCATGCCGTATCCTGATGTTCGAGAAACTGTTGCGGAGTTGCCGGAAGCAAACCGTGTCCGGCAAGCCTCGCAATAACTCCCTGATCCAACCGGCTAAGCCGAACCGAACCGAATTGATAATCAAGAAACGCTTCCCAGCAGTTTGGAAAAAGCGGCTGAACGATTTTTTCACCGATAGTTGTTGCATACTGAACAATTTCGTACTGAGCATGCAATTCCATACGAAGAGCGAGAAACCGAAACAAATTATGCAGGTCGATTTTCCAATAGGCTTCGGTGTATGTTGAAAGCGGCAAATCCTTGCGTGCCTGTTCCCGCGCAACACCTTGTTTAATACGCTGTTCGTACAATTCCCGCGATTGCCGATGAAATTGCTGTTCATTACCGGACAGAATCCGACCGGTTTCCGGCTCAAGACAAGTCCCGCTTCCCTGACGGTTGAGTTCCGATTGTGTCCGCCACGCATCCGGTGCCGTCCCGTAAGTACAGTCAAGAGCAATCGAATACCGTGTGCTGTATTCATTGACGGAAGCGGTTCGGTGCCGAATCCACTGCCGCCAGCAGTCCATCGGGACACGAATTAACAATTTGATTTCCGCCATTTCAAACGGTGTTGTGTGCTGATGACGCATTAAATATCGCAAAAGTGTCCGGTCATCGGAAACTTTTTTGGTTCCGTCGCCGTAACTGACCCGTGCGGCTTGGACAATTGCGGAATCGTCCCCCATCACGTCAACAAGACACACAAAACCATGATCCAAAACAGGGAATTTTTTCCAGCGAAGTGAAGTAATTATTTCCGAATTCATTATTGATTATAGATTCCGGCAACGGATTTTTGGTGTTGAAAGTAAAAGCAAAAAGTAAAAACAACGCAAAACAGAGAATATTAATGACAAAATCATAGTGAAAAAACCGTGTGAAGATTTTTTCAATTACCAGCTTGCAGGTTAAGTAATATAGCGAATCCGGTAAATTTCTCAAGACCTTTCCTTAAATTTCCATAAAAAAGATTCATTGTTACCGTCCTGTCATTGCAGCAGGGAAAAAACATGCTATATTTATTTTTTGACTGGAATGAGCCTGTAACACAGCTTGGATCGGGAATGATGCGGCAATTGTTTTTGTTATTGCGTGTTATTGTTCCGCAAGATGATACGGAAACGGTTACGTTAACGGGGTGGGTTGTGAAACGGCGGCAGTATAATTTGAACACTTAATATTTTGATTATTTTTATTTTACGGGAGACCGAATTATGGAAGCCGATGAAATTCTTCTTGATGTTGAAGACCGCATGGAAAAGGCGGTTGCGAAATTGAAACAAAATCTGACGGGAATCCGGACGGGACGTGCCAATCCCGGGCTTGTTGATTCGATCAAGGTTGAGGCTTATGGTTCGCCGTGTCCGCTCAAAACGGTTGCGACGGTTGCCTGCCCTGAACCGAACCAGATAGTAATCCGTCCCTTCGATACGTCCACACTCAAAGATATTGAAAAGGCGGTGGTTGTTTCCGATCTTGGGTACACGCCGAACAATGACGGGCGTGTTATTCGTATTAATATTCCGCCGCTTTCCAAAGAAGTCCGCCAAAAGATGGTTACACGGATTCATGAACTTTGTGAGGACGCCAAAGTGGCAATTCGCAATGTCCGTCGCGACGGTAACAAAATGGCGGAGCAATCGGAAAAAAATAAAATCTTTTCGGAGGATGTTCGTGACGAAGCGAAAGAGGCAATTCAGAAGTTGACGAAAAAATATGAGGACGAAGCCAATGAATTGGCAAAAAACCGGGAAAAGGATGTTCTTGATTCCTGAGCAAACCGACGGACGGAATGAAACAAAAAAATGATTTGTAACCTTTACATTTTATAAGATAGGCAACGGTTGGTGAAAATCCTTCGCCCCTACCCAAAGTCCCGCAAGGGACGAGATGTGCATAACCGTAATACTGCTGTGGTGTTTTCTATTTTTTGAAATTATTTATTTGAGAGCGTATTTTATCTAGAGGCATCATTCAAATTTTTTTGAAAAATGTCTTTTTTTGATATTTTTTTTTTACGGATTTCTTTGAAATCGGTATTCCTTTAATCAGGTGAATTAGTTATACTTCCTCCTGAATTAGTTATACCAATTTCCAACCTCCTTTGCTTGTTATGCAATTAACCTTCGAAGGAGGTTTTTT
>JAITQV010000059.1 GCA_031288765.1 Planctomycetaceae bacterium | reverse complement strand
GTGTTGATTGATAATCTCGCCCCGTGCGGGGCTTTATGGTATTGGGGATTCTGATCCGGCGGTTGCGCTGCGCTTCACCGCCGGTTATGCACATCACACCCCTTGCGGGGTTAAGATTCCGATTGCCGTGTGGAAACAAAAATTTGTCGGCTGACGCCGACGCAGCCGTCCGCCGACAAATTTCTCAGTCGGCTAACGCCGACGCAATCGTTCGGCGAAGGGTTGCCTACCTTGTGTTTAACAATTCAAAAGGCAGGCGGACGATTGCCTACCTCTTAACTATAAACTTTTAAGAAAAACTTCCCGCCGAAATATCACAAACTTTTAACTTTAACCGGTTAAAAACAAGACAACCTGATACACCAAAATAGCAATAAAAAATGCTAAACCATTCGTGTACGCCACCGTCATAAACATGTATTTGATATGCCCCGTCTCCCGCCATATCACCGCACACGTCGCAAGGCAAGGATTGTAAATCATAACAAAAAGAATCAAAACAAACGCCTTCAACGACGTCCAACCCGCATCCCCCCGTAACCGAATTGCAAGACGCCGCCCCTGAATATCAAGATTTTCCATCTCAATTCGGTCAAACTCTTTCGTTAATTCTTTCGTTGACTCCGTTCCTTCCGTGTCCGGTTCTTTGGGAATATTTTCTTCTTCCGGTTTATCCGTATTTCCAATTTCATTACCGTTTCGGCTGTTTTCGTTTTCGCTGTCATTGCCGTATTCGCCTTCGTCTTCAATTCCGTACATGGTTGCCATCGTACTCACAATAACCTCTTTCGCCGCAAAACCGCCAATAAGAGCAACATTATCACGCCAATCAAAACCGGCAAACCGCGATACCGGTTCAAACACACGCCCCATTTGTGCAGCGTAAGAACCGGCTAATTGTGTTGCCGCATCGGTATTGGGATTGTCAGAGCGCGGATAATACATAAGCACCCAAAGAAAAATATTAACCGTAAGAATAATTGTTCCCGCCTTTTTGACAAACCACCAACTTTCCAGCCCCGCAGTAAACAACATATCCCGCCAACCGGGAAACTGATACGTCGGAAGTTCCATCACAAGCGGCGACGGCTCGCCGCCAATAAAAAATCTGCCCAAAACAGACGCAACAATCAAAGCAATTGCCCACGAAATCAGAATAACGGCTGCCAAAATCAATCCCTGATATTCGAGGAAAAACGCCGAAATCAACAAAGCAAACACAGGAACTTTCGCCCCGCAATTCATGAGCGGAATAACCATAATGGTCAGGATTCGTTCCCGCTGTTCCCGCATGGAACGAGTCGCCATCACCGCCGGCAATGCACAACCGCCCACAATTCCGCCGCCAAGAATCATCGGTAATATACTTTGACCATGCAACCCGAAAAAACGCATAAGACGATCCAATACAACCACCACACGGGCAATATAACCGCTTTGCTCCAGAATGGAAATGAACAGAAAAATAAAAAAAATGGTCGGAACAAATGTAAGCACACCGCCGATTCCCGCAAGAACCCCGTCGTAAATCAATGAATGGAGATCGCCTTCGGGAAGATGAAAACAAAAATCAAGCAACGCCGGAAGCCAAACAGAAAAAATGGAATCAACCGCCCCAAGCGGCGTATTCCATTCGAAAACGCCCTTCTCATTGACCCAAGGAAACCATGCCCAACCATCCGCCAGGTTAAACGCCAACTGAAACGTTATAAACATCACCGCGGCAACACTGAGTAAACCCAAAAAAGGATGACAAAGAATTTGGTCAAGTGTATCCGAATTACGGCGCGGGACGAATGTTCGCTGAACGGTTTGTTTTTCAATGGTTTTCGCCAATGCGTTCCGGCTGGAAGCAATAATTTTACGGGGCGAATCGCCGCTTTGTTTTTCGTAAGTCTCAACTTTATTCATGCACGATTCGAGAAGGGGTTCCCAATCTTTGTCGTGAGTGTGGTGTTGGATAATTCGCCGGGCTTCGCGGTCGTTTTCGAGCAGTTTTACGGCAAGCCATCGGGTGGGAAAATCCTGAACAAGCGGTTCTTTTTGGGAAAGTGCGGCATCGAGCCCCTCAATGAGCGGTTCCAATGTTCCGTAATTGATTTTCCAAACGGCGGGAGATTCGTGGGCGTGTTTGGCGGAAATCGTGTTGATTTGACGGCGCAGTTCTTCGAGACCTTCTCCGGTACGCCCGTTTGCCGGAATGACCGGAATACCAAGCGTTTTCTCCAATACCGGAATATCAATCGAAAGTCCGCGGCGGCGGGCAATATCCATCATATTCAGGCAAATGACAAGCGGTATCTGGAGTTCGAGCAGCTGGAACACAAAATACAAATGCCGCCGTAAATTCGAAGCGTCAATAACAATAACAACTACTTCGGGGCGTTCCAAAAGCAGAAAATCCCGTGTAACCCGTTCTTCCTGAGAATACGAAGTCAGACTGTATGTGCCGGGAAGATCAACCACTTCGATACGCCGTTTGCCGTCGTGGTAATGCCCCGATTTCTTCGTAACCGTAACTCCGGGGTAGTTCGCAACCGTTTGGTGCAAACCGGTTAAATAGTTGAAAACGGTTGATTTACCGGAATTGGGTTGCCCGACCAAAGCGGCAAGAATTTCATTATGTTCGTCCATGGGCGATAGATATGTTGGGAATTATATTGGCGGTATTTTGCGGTAACATTGCGGTAATATATTGAAAACAATACGGGCTCGGAATATTTTCTTTTCCGGTTTTATGATTTATTGTTCGACTAAAATTTTTGAGGCGATGGAATGTCCCAGGGCGATTCGGGTATTACCGATGGCGAGCAACATAGGTCGTGAGGACGGTTTGGTTTTGGAGGTATTCCCGCCTTGCAGAACACGAAAACGGGTTCCGGCGAAAATTCCCATTCCCATCAATCGTCCTTGTAGTTCGGGTTCGAGGATCAAATCAACAATTGTACCGCTTTGTCCTTCGGAAAAGTGGCATAAATAATCGACTTTTTCCGAGCGGAAAGCGGTTTCCGGTTTAGGCGGCTCCATTTTAGCAATTGTGGTTACTGGAAAGAGTATTGACTAACTTACCCGTCAAAATCTATTTGTATAATCAAACTTTGAATTTATAAAAGATACCGCAAAACAAAAAAGTGTCAAGAGAACGTCAAAAAATTGGTGTCTATTCAGTTAGGTCGGCAATCGTGCGCCTATTTTTACGGTTGACAATTCATAAGGTAGGCAATCGTTGGGTGAAAGCCCCTCGCCGAACGGTTGCGCCAGCGTTAGTCGGCGAATTTTTGTTTCGTCACGGAAATAGGAATCTTAACCCCGCACGGGGTGTGATGTGCATAACCGGCGGTGAAGCGCAGCACAACCTACGGATCAAATAGTATGGATCAGATAGCATATTGTCCTATGCCCTGCAAGGGCAATATAAGCCAGCCCGCCGCAACGCGGCGGGTAATAGTCAACAACCCATCAACGCCCTAAAAGGGCAA
>JAITQV010000054.1 GCA_031288765.1 Planctomycetaceae bacterium | reverse complement strand
GATATACTTGAAAAAGACCAATCCGATATCATTTTCCTTTTTACGATGATTTTCATTCCGGTTATCTGTTTTATTTTTTTATGTTTCATTGTTTTTGTCGTTTTTGCCATGTTTTTCCCCTGCATTGAACTACTAATGCATTGGGTAACATATCCATACTTTTGACCAATGATTGTATAAAAAACTATTGCAAGATACTTGTTTATTGATGTTGCAGAGTGTATAAATACGAATTATTGTTTTAACAGTTTACAATTAAAATCAAACCCTATCAGGAAAAACAAAATGTCAAACGTACAAACTTCCGCAAACAACGCTGTTTCTTTCGAAGATCTTGAGGCAATGGTCAAAAGGAATATAATGCAACTATTCAACGATTTGAATTATTCGTTTACCTGTTATTCGCGGTATGTTGTATTTTTCAATAAAGACCCCAATACTTCCGGTAGAATTGATTTTGTACTGAAAAACGCTGATACGGCTTTGTCGGTCGAAGTCAAGACGAAATTGTCTATTTCGGATGTTAAAGATCATTTGAAACGTTTGGAAAAATACAGCCGTTATTTGGAAGCCGCAGGACAAAAATGCAAACTTCTTGCGGCTGCAGCCGGCGGAGTTGTTCGTGCCAATGTACGTGATTATGTTTTGAAGCAAGGGCTTTTCCTTCTTGTTCAATCCGGCGAATCGTTCCAAATTATCGAACCGCCCAAAGGGATTAAACTGAGAACATGGGAATCATGTCCAAACAAACAATACGCCAAACACTCATAATCAGATATTTTTATTATCTGTTATGTCAATTATTTTTTAGTAGATTATAATTAAACCATCAACCTCCCAAATTCCAAATGTACGAAACAATGTTGTTAATTTCTCGGGCGTTGCAGTCGGAGCTTCCGCTTAGTGAGGTGATTCGGTTGTTGGTTAACGATGATAAGAAAAACCGGACAAACCGGTCATTACTTCGTTTTGCTTCTTTGTTGGACGAAGGGCTTGAACCGGTGGTTGCCGTGCGCAAGGCGAAGTTGCCGCGGCGGTTGGCGGTGTTGTTGGAAACGGCATTCAAGAGCGGAAACTTTCCCGAATATTTTGCCGAACTGACGGAGACGGAACGGATACGCTTTCAAACATTCCAAATGTTGAGCAATTTATTGGCATATCCGTGTTTATTGTTTGTTGTTACGTTGGTAATCTTTGGGCTAATGACTTTAACAACACTTCAGTTTGGAGTAATTTACCATGATTTTGATGCAACTCTTCCCGCAATGACTAAAATAGCGATTATTGTCGGCAAAACAATGATTCAACCGAAAACGTATGTCATTTTGTTTGGCGGAATTATTGTTTTTGTTTTTTTACAACGATTGCTTTTTTCGGCATTTTGGTTTTATGTTCCGATTTTGGGCGGTATGTTCCGGTCGGTTGCTTCGCAGAAATTGTTGGTACAATTATCATTTTCAATGAAGCGCGGTGTACCGATAGATCGGGCGTTGGAGCTTGCCGCCGGAAGTTTTTCAATGAATCGGGCGTATCGGAAAAACTGTCTGAAAGCGGCTGCTTTGGCAAAAAAAGGCGTTCAATTTTCCGAAATTGTTTCGCTTTTCCCATTGATTTTTCCGCGTTGGCTTGTTCCTTTTATTCGGACGGCGGAAAAAAATGATACAATTCCATTGGCGTTGAGACATGGAATTGATATACTTGAGAAAGACCAATCCGGTATCAGTTTCCTTTTCACAATAGTTTTCCTTCCTGTTACTTATTTTATTATTTTTAGTTTCATTGTTTTTTTCATTATTGCCATGTTTTTACCGTTAATTAAATTGATAACGGCATTGAGCGGTTAAAAAACCGCAAAATATTTCGTGAATGGTTTATTATATTATTTTCACTTTTTAATTATTTGCTGCTACAATGTCTCTGATTTTCCGAGTTATAATTTATGTTTTTTTTCTTGGTTTACCGCTATTTCTTTTGGCGTGTATATTGTTGATTTTTGTTTGGCCTCTGCTGCTATTTTTAGTTCCGCTTATTGGTATGCTTTTAATAGCAATCAAGGTACGGCGTCAACGTATTGTTTTGGCGTTGATTCAAAATGCGTTGGAAACGGAAACGCCTATTCCAGAGGTGCTTTTTGTTTTTGCAAACACGTGTTGGGGAATTTGGTACCGTGAAAAACTTATTCGGTTTGCGAATAAGATTCAGATGGGATATTCTATTGTTGAAACGGCGTCGGAGGTGAAAGGTATTTTGCGTTACGATGCTGTCGGGTTGATCAAATTGGGAGGAACCAAACTGCCCGGTCGGCTTTTCACTCAAATAAGAAGTGATAATGTCAAACAAAACGGAATGATTCAGGAACAAACGCTGTTTCAGTTTTGTTGGTTTTACATGTATTTACCATTTCTTATTCTACCGGTGTTATTTCATCTTGTTGTTATCATGCCTAAAATGGAAGTCATTTGCCGCGATTTTGGTATGAAATTACCTTTTATAACACTTTTTTCTATAAATCTGTCGCAGATATTCACGGACTATTTTTACATACTTTTACCGTTATTGGCGGTTCTATTTTTTGTGCCGTTTTTTTATTTTATTTTCCGTTCGGGAATTTTTTCATCGCGTCCTTTGGGAGTACGCCGAATGTTACGGCAACGGGATTCCGTACAATTTTTGCGTCTTTTTGCCGCCGGTCTGGAATTGAAAAAACCAATCGAAGAAATCATTGCCGTGTACACGCAAGTTGTTCCGAGTCATTATCTTTGCCGGTTGGGAAAACGTTTCAACGAACAAATTGCGGAAGGAGCAAACTGGATTGAATTATTACAAAAAATGCGTTGGTTTAGTCGCGGTGAAGCGGCTCTTTTGGAGTCGGCGGTTCGGGCGGATCATGTTGAAGCGGTTCTCCGCGAAGTTGCCAACAGCAAAGAACAACGTCAACGTACATCCGATAATATAACAATAAAAGTGTTTTCCATTCTGTGTGTTATTACGTTTGGCATATTTGCGGCAGTGTTTGCTGTTGCATCTTTTTCACCGCTTATCACATTGATTACAGTTTTAAGCGGTCAAATTTAATCGGCTAAAATTGAAATACCAAAACAGAAACCAAAAAAATTATGAAGTTTTTATTTTTTAATAATCAATTATTCGGGAGTTTTTTATGACACAAAAATATATTTCCAAATTTTTTAATTCTCCGCGAAAACATTCGTTAAAGCGTTGCGGAATTTACTTGCCGGACGTTTGTGTTGGTCTGGTATTGATTTTGACGGCAATGGTTATTTTTTCGCAATCTTTGTTTCAACTGATTGATCATCGGACGGATCAGAAATTGCAACAAATTGCGGTTGATACGTTGTTGAATATTCAGGAGATGATTGATCTTGAAACGTTAACCGGCGGTGAACGGGAAAAACTTCAACCGTTGGAAAATATGGTTGCCCGATCATTACCGGACGGTCAACTAACGGTTGAAAAATTGGAAAAACCGGCGGCAAATAATATAACATTTTACCGGATTACCGTATCGTATGACAATGGTAAAAACCGTCCGCGTCGGGAATTGCCGCTTATTCGTGCTATTAATTCTATTTCTTCTACTCCAATAAATTCCGATTCACAATGAGAAACAATTATTTAGGTTTTACATTAATTGAGATTGTTTTCGTTTTTGCGATGGAGGTAATAGTAATCGGCTTAGGAGTCGGTGTTCTGTTTATGGTTACGGAAGCACGGATTAGCGAAAATCGCGGCGATTCCGCACGGCTGGCGGCTTCGCGTCTTTCCGAACAATTCCGCAACGATTTACACTCCGCAATAACCGCAACACTCGAAAACGATGTATTGCGGTTGACTCTTCCCAATGAAGAGGAACTTGTTTATTCGATAGAACCGGCGGAGTTTCCGAAACAACCGGTATTACAGCGCAACAAAATGTCCGGCGGTAAAAAAATTGCAGCGGAAACTTATATGTTGCCGGATTATTCCGTTTCGTGGTTTGTTCAGGACAAAGATGCCGGATTGGTTGCTCTCAACATTTGGAAACAACCTGTTGATCGGCATGGGCAAATTTTAGTACAAACACCTCCGAAAGAAAACTTAAATCCGTTCACACGGGAAATTACCGGCAAAAACAATATCGGAATTGATCCCGTTTATGCCGGTAATTGGCGAACAATTATCGGAAAAATTAACCAATAATTTCAATAATAATTGTAAAAAGTTACAAAACAAAAAATTGTACCGAATTAATGAGGTAAAACATGTTGAAGTATTATTATTGTAATCGACATTTCAGGCAACATTCCCGTCAACACGTTAGTAAATGTGTTAATCAACGTATTCCGTTTCGCAATCGTACATTAAAACGCGGATTGTCAACAATTGTTGCTCTTGTGGTTTTGGCGGTTGTCAGCAGTACGGTGTTGCTTTTATCGCAAACAATAATTCAGGAACAACGCCATAAAGCCAGACAACGGCAAATCATTCAGGCGGATATTCTTGTTGACGATTTACACCGTATTGCCGAAAAGCAAAAACAAAATGTTTCGGTAACGATTCCGGCTTCCGAACTGTACGGGGTTGCCGATCTCCGTCTTACCGCAACTGTTGAGGGCGAAAACATAACGGCAACAGGAAAATACGTTGCGGAAGAACTTCCTGCCGATCAACATTATTCAACACAAAAACAAACAACACAAAAGTAAAATGAAACGTATATTTATTCATTGGGGAGCGTTTACGCTGGTTGAACTTCTTGTTGTTATTGCGATCATCAACATGTTGATGGCGATTCTTTTGCCGGCGATTTTGTCGGTACGGGAAACGGTCAATCGCGGATATTGTCAAAACAATCTTGCCAAAATTGTTTTCGCAACGAAGATGTACGAAGAATCGTTTGGTGTTTTGCCGTCCGGCACTGTCAACAACACTAATCCGATTCGGAATGTGCCGATTGGCAATCACATTGGTTGGATTCCGCGTATTTTGCCTTTTTTGGAACAGTCGCCTCTTTACAACATGATTGATTTTTCCGAAGGTGTGTATGCTCCGGCGAATGAACAAGCGTGGCTTTCCGTAACGCCGAACATTTTCAGATGTCCGTCGGATAAATCCGGTGCGGAAAATAGACACAGTAATTATATGGCGTGCCATGAAGGAACCGAAACGCCGATTGACAACAATAATCGCGGCGTTTTTTTTCTCAACAGTCAATTACGGAGCAAAGATATTTCGGACGGAAATTCGTACACGGTTTGGATGGGCGAAGCGGCGGTATTGCCGGCACCGCAACGGCAAAAATCGTTACCAAACGGTTCTTCTTGTTTTTCATTGGGTTGGATGTCCGGCACACCGGGAACAATCCGAAATACCGGACAAAAAGTCAATGCCGAACCGTTTTGTGCAACATGGCTTATGCCGTTTACGGAGACGGGACAAATCAATCCGGCAGGGTTTCCGTACAAATTGTCAATTGACAAAAAAGACGAAAACAGCGAAAGCAACACGGAAACCGGCAAAATAATTCCGGCAACATTGTGGTCAACGGAATTACCGGAACAATTTCGTGTTGGCGGTTTTAATTCGTTCCATGTTGGAGGGGCGAACCATGCGTTTGGCGATGGGAAAGTCCGAATGGTTTTTGAAACGATTGATACCAATCTTTATCAAAAACTCGGACAACGTGATGACGGAGGAACTGTTTCGCTTGACGACTAATAATTGTTCGCAAGCGGAATTAATACGTTGCGGCAATCTGATTTCCGTAGGAAATTTCTATCAATAGAAAATTGAAGAAACAAATCAATAAATCTCCGTAGGAGATTCCTATCAATAAAAACAAAAAATAGGAAACCTCTACGAGGTTTGCGATTTACGTTGAGAACATTTTTTCTACTGACTTTCTTGCCCTACGGGGCAATTGCTGAGAGCAACAACACAAGATAAACATCATTTCCAACCTAATTTTTTTACCAAACAACCT
>JAITQV010000016.1 GCA_031288765.1 Planctomycetaceae bacterium | reverse complement strand
TTCTTAACTCTCTACCTAATCCTGCCCCCCCCCCCTGGTTTACCAGGCTTTCCCATTTTAACATTGGAATTTTCTCAAAAAAATTCCCCAAAACCACAATCAAACATTTAACAAAATTTTCCATTGTAAATCTCCTTTGATATTACAAGGTTAACATTGAATTATCCCTGCAACCGTTCACCAAAAAACGCACGGCAAAAACAAAACCGGTTGCAAATTCAATGTTGTAAACTATACCAAAGATCAATCGGCATACAATCGGGGGTATCAAGAAAGATTCCGATTTTTTATTTTTTTCTGAATTTTTTAAAAGTTTGCCTATCTTGTAAAGAGCAAACCGTGTTTCGGTTGTTCCTCTTTTTGATTCGTGATTCAAGAGACCAAAACCGACTTTCAACTGTTTAATTTTACCGATCCGATGTTCCATGTGCGAAATTCAATAGACTCCTGAACAGTTTCCGCAAGATCAGAACGAATAACCAAAACAAGACCAATTCCCATATTAAATACACGGTTCATTTCGCCGGAATCAACATTCCCAAGTCTTTGTAACCATGAAAATACAGGAGGAATTTCCCAACAAGGATTGAGTTGCAACGCCATATCTGGAGGCAAAATCCGGCGGACATTTTCTTCAAGTCCGCCGCCGGTAATATGAGCAATACCGTGAATCCCATTGTTCGCTCCGAATGTTGCGAGAAGTTTCCGAACACATTCAACATAAATCCGTGTCGGCGTCAGCAGAATATCGGCAACCGATTGACCAAACTCCAAGACAACATCGTTAATGCCAAACCGAGCAATATCAAAAACGATTTTTCGCACCAGACTAAAACCGTTGGAGTGCAGCCCGGAAGATTCAATACCAATCAACACATCACCGGATTGAATGGAATGACCGTCAATAATGTCGTCCCGCTCCGCAACCCCAACACAAAATCCCGCCAAATCGTATTCACCAACCCGATAAAGATCAGACATAATCGCCGTTTCGCCGCCCAACAAAGCACAACCGCTTTGGCGGCAACCCTCAACAATACCGCAAACAATCTGTTCCAGTAAATCAGGATCGTCTTGGGGCATGGCAACATAATCAAGAAAAAACAACGGTTCCGCCCCGCAACAAACCGCATCATTCACACTCATCGCCACAAGATCAATGCCAACCGTGTGATGACGATCAGCAAGACATGCAACTTTGAGCTTCGTCCCAACCCCGTCCGTACAACTAACTAAAACCGGATTTTTATACTGAATTTGTTCGTTGTGTAACTTAAAAAGTCCGGCAAAACCTCCGTCAAGCCGTAAAACACGGTCGGAAAAAGTTTGTGCCGCCAATTTTGGTAACCGAGCCATCGATTCCGCATAAACCTCCAAATCAACACCGGAATCCTTGTACGTTGTCTTTCTCATAAATTAAAAATCAAAAAATAAAATATAGATAACTCAAGAAACATAATGTGTTAGGTTTAGACTAAGGCTTGACGCTCTGTTTCGTGTTTCTCTTTTTGTGTCTAAATATAACCTCTCACAAAACTCGTAACCATTGAATTAAGTTTCCTAAAATCTGAAAATACCGTCAATAGCAAAACCGAACATTTGTTTGTTATTGTTGCTGTAAATACCGGTTTGATTACCGGTCATAGCATCCGTAACCACAACATTTGACCAGTCGTAACGGATTTCCGGTCGGATAGTAATGTAACGAGTCGGCTTCCAATTGGCGCCAAGCGTAACCTGAAAATAGTCTTTGCCTTCCAAACGGAAAATGTAAGAATCAACAAAATCCTTTTGAATACGGGATTGCCCGTCATCACGGAACCATTCACCGCGCAACCCAAACGACAAATTTTCACTCCATTTCCATTGCAAATATTGAGCAAAAGAATACCACCGCGCCGCTCCTCTCGCTGTTGGGTCAAGTATATTCAACGCGGCTCCGTTTTTTTCATAACCGAAAGTATGTTCCAACGCATAATGTAACCGCGGAGCCAATTGGTGTTGCCATGTCAGGGCGTAATGAGTTCGGTTGTCTCCGTTTCGTAAAGACTCTTCGCCGGAATGAATCAAAAATGAAAAGGCGGTTCGTTTATCGAAACTTTTCCATTCCAATCCGCCAAGTCCGCTTAATTTGTTGCTCGGCTTGTCAAAAGCATTCCAACCGCGCGATACCCCAAACAAAATAGAAAAACGGGAAGAAAGTTTTGTTGTTGCGGTTATTCCGGTCAAGGTTGTCGGTAAACCGTACATAAAACCGTAAGAATGGGAATAAAAGAAATTTTCCGGCGACATTGCCGATTCCAATCCCATTCCTGAGTAAAAATGTCCCGCTTTAACCGTAACACCGTTGCCGGCAGGAATAAATAATTCGGCATACGCCTGCGGCAGAGAAAGACCATAAAGTGAAACAGTTCCGAGACGGCGTGTCCCGGAATTTGAATTCCAATGCAAAGCGGCTTCCAACGGCTCCAGCGTGGGTTTATCGGACAAGATATAATTGTAACGGCGTGTTTCCAAACCAAGCGAACCGGTATAAAAATAATCGGTTCCGTAAAGAAGATCAATCCGTCCGCCAACATCCCAACGTCCGCCGCGCGGATTGATACGCCGTCCCAGTGTCAAATAAAGCTGATTCATAACCGCTTCGGCGTTTCGATCATTGTAATAGAGCGGCATGTTGTTACGGTTTTCGGGATAATGAGTGTTCATAAACGCTCCCGCAGCAAGCCAACCATCGTAATACCATGATCCAACCGTTTTGTTAATACATCGCGAAAAACCGCAACAGTTACAAATTCCGCGTTTTATTGTTTCTTCGTTTAAATGCCGGAAAATTCCCTGCAACGAATGAGAGGAACAACCCTCGTCTCCGCAAGTTAAATCATCACAACTATGAGTATTATTGACCGTGTAAGGATTTTGTAACGTTCCCTGTTGTTTTGTTGTTGAATGGGAACTCTTTTTCTGAGGAGTTTGAGTAACAGGATATTTTAACAGAGAGGAAGCGGCGGTTAAAATGGGCGAAGCGGGAGAAGAATCGGGAATAAATTCTGCCGGCGGAGCAGGCGCATCGCTTGCCGAAACCTGACGAATCGAAGAGGAAGACTCTTCTGTTTCGGAATTATCTGTCTCTGATTTGTCTATGTCGGATTTGTTTGCAATAGATTTATTCGTATCGAAATTGTTTACATCGGATTTATTTGTACCGGATTTGTTTGTGTTAAAATTTTGAGATTTGTTGGGTTTATTGGTCGTATTGTTGGTTACATTATTGGTTTTGCCGGATTTTTGAGATTTACCGGACTGTTTTTCGGCGGCGGTATTGCCGGAGTTGGCAGTATTGCCGGAATAACTGTTGCGGTAACGGGGACGAAGTATTGTCGGAGGATCAGGAGCAATTCGATCGTAAATGTTGGGAACATAGCCTTCGTCGTGGTCGGCAAAAGTATCCGGCGGAATCGGAACCGTTTGTACCGAAGCCGGAACATTTTTTTCCGGTAATGATTGTGTTGAGATTTCCTGATCCGATTCTTTCACGAAGGGAAACGGGACTTTTTCAGGAGACAAAAACGGATCACTCTGAGCCGAAACAAACTGCTCACTGACGAAAACAAGGAAAAAAATTCCAAAAAGGAAAAGGAATGGGAGAAAAAAATGTCTGTACATTGGAATTTTCAATCTGGTTACCAAGAAATACTTGACGATTCGTTTTGAATTTAACTGATTGCTACGAAACAAATTGCGGAAATGAACGAGATTGTCGATTTCTTTGGTTAGGAATTGGTTTGAGAAGAATACACTTTTGGGCGAAATGAATCAAGATATAAATGATGAATATTTCAGGAATCCTTTTTTCCCAATTGATAAAACCCCAAACGAATAAATTCCAACGGATAAGAAATCGATTTGTCTGACAAATTTTATCGGATTGTATTTACCGGAATAAAACAAAAAAGCGGCATATTCAGAATATTTTAACATTAGACGATGTTATATTTTATCTATTTTGTCTAATTTGTGATTGTTCCCCAAATTTATGACCAATAGAATGTTAATTTACGGCAATTAGAAAAAATTTTCTGAAAAACGTAAACATTGTTTGCTTTCAATCGTATTGTATTCAACCCCAAGATAAACGAGATGCATAGCAGACAATCTGTATGACAAACATTGCATTTTGTTTTCTGAGCCTTTCAAAGACAACTATGATTCTAAGGCAAGAATAGATTCCGAATGAGTTTAGAATATGTTTTATTTTAATAAAAATGAGACGTGAATCGTTTGTATTGCTATTCAAATCGAACTGATTGTTAAAATCATTATAAATTGTATGTACATGAAAAACTTTAATAAACTCTGACGATATTTATTTTTATAAAACTTTTTTTATTGACAGTGTAAATATCACAGAGTAAAATTAAAAAACTTAATACAAGAGGACAAAAACAATTACAGAAATTATGAGGAACAATGTAAATTGTTGCGAATACTTCGGCATCATGTGATTGAAAAATAAGAACTTACTAACATTTTTAAGTTGGAATATCTGGTTTTTAGAAGTTCTTTAAGCAGGAAAATTTTTGAACGAAATTATCCCGTCTCTGCAGCAAGTCAATCAGTCTATTTCTGCAACAGGTTTCGGAACGTGTTTGGGAAGAGATAAAAAGCGATACGAATAATACGGTAAAATCATAAAAATACGAATTGACACGAGCCGTCTGAGAAACAATTTCCTTCAAAGGACAAATTTCTGTCTTGAAGGGTTTGTACTTAAATTTTAACGGAATGAACAGACAGTGATTTGTTTGTGTTACTATATCGTGAACAGATTCACGTTATTAACCGATAATCCGTACCTATAATCCGATAAAATTTGAAATTTGCGTTTGCGTTTCCAATGCCCTTTGTTTGGGCGGTTTTTAGTGGAAAGTCAACAAGTTAAACAGGTAATAGTGAAATATAACAAAATTACGTTTACGTTACTATATCATTTCATTCCGCTCTCCGCTAGAAATAAATATTTCAATTTAATTTAAGGAGAATTTTCCATGACAACAAATTTTAACACACGGAAGTTTTCGAAAAGTAAACTCTCAAAGAGTAAACTTTCGAAACGAATTTTGGGAATGGAGTCCCTTGAAAATCGGGAATTGCTTAGCATTAACCCGTTGGGTGTTGACGATAATCCTGCTCCGGATTTCGTACAAAATGCCGATACCGCAACACCCCGTAACACCGCCGATCAATCTATTACCGGAACAGCGGACAACATTTACACTGACGGTAGTTCTCTTGATATTGGTGTTGCGAATACAACCGCTTTTGCCGGCAGAGCGCTTGTTACACCATTAGCAACTTCTCCCGTTTACTCTGCCGCCGAAACAGATACAATTGTAACACCGAGCGGAATTACGACAGATCAGGCAACACTCACTTGGGGAAAACCGACAAAATTTGTCAAGTCGGGCGATCCCAATAACGATTGGAAAGCCGTTTTAACGAAAGGAGCAAAATACAGTATCAATATTTTTGATAGCAGTAATACTTTTATTAAAACGGTTGATGCCGGTACAAAAACATCGTACACAATTACGGGATTACCGGCGGCAACGGCTGTTACGAATTACAAATTTACGATTACGGCTGATTTGACGTTGACAAATCCGGCGGATAAAACGGCATCCGCCGTAAACAAAACGGATATTGTTATTACCGCCGGTGAATTTAAGACGTTGGCAACAAATGAAGCCGCTAAAGTAACGGTGGGACCTCCGACGGATGTCAAAGCGGCTTATGTCAAAGCGAGCGGCGCCAAACCTGCCGGTGTCAAAATAACATGGAAACCGCCTGTGAATTATACCGGCGGCTATAAAGTTACACTTTCGGACGGAACCAACACGATTACCCGTACAGTAAACCCGGGATCAAAACCGGAAATTACACAAAATGTCGGCGATACTTTTAGTGCGGGAACCGGCGATTTCAGTGATGCGGTTCTTGCTAAAGACAGCCGTGTTAAAGTTACGGTAAAAACAACTGCGGCAAGCAATATCGAATCAACACCAACTTATGTGAATACCGGTACTATTGCTGTTGCAAGTCCTGTTGCACCGGCACAACCCGGAGCACCGACAACAGCGGCTCTTGCGGATACTCCCGGCGGAACAACTGTAACATTAACGGCAAACAGTACGGAAACAGCGAACAAAACGGTAGGATTTTATGTCGGGTTGACGAAAATCGGAACTGCGGCTCCTGCCAAAGCCAATGTAAGCTTTACGGAGTTGATTTTCGTACAGAAGTCGGCAACAACTACCGTAAATTTAAAAGTTGCGGCGGATGATTATGTTTATGCTTTTTCTGTGGGTGCGGATGGAGCGATTTCCGATACGGGAAGTATTTCTGCGGCGGTTGCAACTCTTACTGCAGAGGCGGGGGCGACGGATGCGACCAATGTTTATCCGGCAGCAAAAGATGTTAAAAGTGTAACCGTAACGGCTGATAAGACCGTCAAAAACAAGTATGCTGTTAAATGGACAGCCGCATCGGATCATTTTTCGGGTACGGCGACGGCAACGGCTCCAAGTGCGGCTAATGATTTTAAGTATGAAGTTACCGGTTATCGTGTTACTGCTACGATTAAGAATGGTGCGGCGGGAACTTCGGAGGTGAAATATGTTGCGAAGGGAACCGATGAAGCGGTGTTTGAGAATCTCCGTTGGAATACCAAGTACGATTTCACGGTTGAGGCTCTTGTTACTTATACTACCGCTCAGAATGCTACGGCATGGAACGCTTCGGGAACGAAGAAAGTAAGTGCCGGCGCAACGAAAACAGGAGTTGCGGTTGCCAACGCTCCAACAGCCGCCGAAGATATTACGGCGATTACGGAAGTCAGTAATTCCAATACGGGAACCAATGTTCAAGTTACACTTGCCGGAGCCAAAGACGGAGCGCATTATATTATAACGATAACAGATTCCAATAAAGCGGTTCTTTACAAGGGAACTGTTACCGGCGCAGCGGCGGGAACGACGTTTGATTTTAATACTAACGGCGGATTAACATTGACACCGAAGGCGAAATATACTGTAACGGCTCAGACGGTGGGTTCGGTTCCCGGCACGATTTCCAAAGGGAAAAGCGCTACGATTACCGCAACGGATTTTGTCAGCGGCGTACTGAAAGATGCTAAAGGGACGACAATTAATTCGGTTAAGATCAATGTTTCCGCTCCTTCCAAAGGCGGGGGTACCGGTGATTTATACTACATTGAATACACTGATGTTGTTGATGCCAAAGGCAAAGCCGATTGGAATGCCGCCAAAGTTTGGCTTGGCACGGACTATAGCGGTGATCCGGAAGCGGTTAAAGGTGATATTCAGGTTGAAAAGCTTGCTCCGAATTCGCAATACTTTTTCCGTCTTGTTACGACCGATACTGCATACAGCGGTGGTTGGAGCGGCGTGAAGAAAGTTGTAACGAGTAAGGAGTTGAAAATCAAAACCGCAACAGTTCCGCAGGCAACGATTGGCAAGAGCGGTTTCGCATTGGATAGTAGTTCCGCTTTTGGTTTGAAACTTGCGGGTAATTCGATGGCGCGAGTTGATGGTATGGCGGCATCTGCTAAACAGGTTCTTGGAGCGTTGAAGCCTGCCGGAGCCGGAGAGCCTTTGTACGTTTATACGTTAATTGCTTCGGTGGACGGCAAAACGGACAAAGCAACCGGCAAATTGCTTGGTGCGGAAACGGTTCCCAATGCCGTTTTAACAGTGGATTCCGCCAAAACATCGGCAACAGACAAGAAAGTTACAGATGTTATCGGAACAGCAAAATTTACGGATATTTTCAGCAAACTGGGAATTGGCGAAACGAATTTCGGTAGTGTCAAGGGATTGAGTATTCAGATCAAGGTTGATGTTTATTACGGTGTTGCCGACAATGGAACGGCGGCAACACCGAATGCTAATGCGAATCATTTCACATTGTATTCGAAAGCGTCGAAGGTAACGTTACCGAAATGGTTTGTCTAACCGATTATTTTTCGGTACGGAAAAATTTGAACCCGCCGTATTGGCGGGTTCGGATTATTTCTTGCTTTATTTTCTGCCGACAAATCATCTCCGGCGGGATATATCTTTTTAATCGTGAATGTTATAATCTCACGTTATTGACCTTG
>JAITQV010000494.1 GCA_031288765.1 Planctomycetaceae bacterium | reverse complement strand
AACAATAACTTGTAATCTTTTCCGTTGTTTATCGGACAATTACGCAAAAGAACCCCCATTTTCAACCCAATCTTTCTTACAAAACAATCTTCTATTTTTTTCCTCTCCCCGATTCATTTTATTCTTCGGAGAAGGTAAAATAAAAATACTTTTAATCCCCTTTAATTTTTTACCCTAAATTTTCTTTTATAACCATGATGTTTCAAATGCCGTTTTATTGGAAGAATTTTTTCTTTGCCGTTCTTTTTTTGTCGTTAACGAGTTGCTCGAAAACGCAAACGCCCCAGCCGGAACCAAAACCGCTTCAACCCGAACCGTCGCTGTTGGAAACTTCGCGGACGGAATTGTTGCCGACGGAATCCGCTCAAACAAAACCCGCAGCAATAAAACAACTTAAACTCGATAATACGGAAACCAATGATGCCGGTTTGGAAAGAATCGTTGCGGAAAATCCGAATCTCACCGAATTAACCCTCACCAACACGAAAATCTCCGATAACGGAATAATTTGTTTGACGCAACTTAAAAAATTAAAAAAAATTCGGATAAGCAAAACCGCCATAACAAACGCCGCCGCTGAAAATTTAGCCAAAATATCAACATTGGAAGATATTGATGTTAGCCAAACGGATTTCGGTGATACCGGACTTGCGGCATTGAAATCGTTGCCGCAATTAAAACGTCTCAATCTTTATACGACAAAAATTACCGACAACGGGTTGGATATTTTGAAAAACTTTGCGTCGGCGAAAACAATTCTTTGGCTGAATATTGACCAATGCCCGTTGACGGATGCGGCGATTACAAAATTGGCGCCGTTGGAACATTTGGAATGGCTGCATCTCGGTCGAACGGAATTGACAGACGCCGGTCTTGACGATTTAACGCAACTCAAAACACTTAAAGAGGTTTCAATTACAAATACCAAAGTTTCACGAACAGGTGTTGACAAACTCAGAGCCGCGTTGCCGGATTGCAAGATCAATGAAAATGTTGAGAAGTCGAATGAATAAGGAAAATGGAGGGACAAGATGTCATATCGTAAAAAGAATTCGTTTCTAATCGAAATTCTTGACGAACAGGAATATTTAGTTGTCGATGCCGAAAAAATCAGATCGGTATGCGAAAAAATTCTGGACGATTTCAAAATTCAAAGCGGTAAACTCGGTGTGATTTTGGTGGACAACGATACAATTCAACAATACAACCGAGATTTTTTGCAACATGATTATCCGACGGATGTGATTAGTTTTCCGATTGTTGATCGGCGTTACGAAGGTCATCTTGAGGCGGAAATCTTGGTGTGTACGCAAGTTGCTTTGAATCGTGCCGGAGAATTCGGCTGGTTGCCGGAAGAAGAACTAATGCTTTATGTTGTTCATGGGACGTTGCATTTGGTCGGTTTTGACGACAAAACGCCGGAAAACCAATCCGTAATGCAACAAAAAGAACGTGATTATCTCAATCAACTCGGAATTACCGTTCCAAAATGGAACATCGACGATTGGGAAACTTGTTAAACAAGCATTAAAAAAACACTTTAATAATAACTATTAACAATGTTCGCAACTTTTGTGTTGCGTTTTTCAGAAAAACTTTATTTTATCAACAATGGCTCAAGAAAAAAAACCAAACGAAAATAATAGACGAAACGATAAAAAATCCCGACAGCGTTTTGGAAGACGACACAAAAATTATGTCGATGCTTTCCGTTGGGGATTCGTCGAAAGTGAAGATCGGGAGGATGTTCGTCCCGATGATGATTTATATTTTGGTAAACCCGATAAATCGGATGAACCGGAGAAACTAAATTCCGGAAACATGGAGAAACCGAAAAAAACGGTTCACGAAAAATCTCAACCGCCCCAAAAAATCGTTAATGAAACTCCGGCGGTAAAGAACAATAAGTCAAAATTTTCAACAGTCAAAGCGGGAAAAAAAACAAACAAAAAAGATATTCCGATAAATTGTAGCGATAAAACGGAAGTTTTATCGCCGGTTACGGTATTTCCCTTGTTTGACGGTGACGATGATGAGGACTTAAATCTTCCGAGTTATGGTCGGACTCCGGTTCCGACCGACGACGAACTATCCCAAGTGGTTTTGTCCCAAAAAACGAATAAAAAGCAGTGTAATAAAATCTGTCCGCCTAAACCGGAAACTCCCGAAAAACCTAAAACTGTTCCTGTAACATCTATGGGTTTACCATCCGTTTCCCTGAAACCGAAAAAAGAACAAATGGTTTGGGATCCGGATAAAAGAGAATATGTTCCGCTCATTATTCCTGAAAGAATGCCGGATAAAAAAACGGATAAAGTAACAAATAAAGCGCCCAATAATATAATGGGTACAAAAAATACTCCGGCAGTTAATCATCCGCAACATCCAAACAATGAATTTCCGAGAAAGAAACAGACGGGAAAGGATCATTCAAAAAACGAACCGGTTTCTTCGGCGGAGTTACAGAAGATAAACCACACGGAAAACAAACCGGCAGCGCGAAACAAAAAAAAACGTCCGCGCAACAGAATGAAGGTATCCCGTAAAATTCCGCCTGCAGATCAGGATTCCCAGCCTGAAAAAAAAACGGAAACACAGAATTTTGAACCCGAAAATAATGCCGGTACGAAAAAAGATACCGGAAAAGTAAAACCGCCGCAACAAATTGAAAAAAAATCTTTTGGTTCCAAAAATCAGTGTGAATATCGTGAAGAACGTTATCACGATATTTATCGTCCGATATCTCAGCATCGCGGCGATTTCCAACCGTTGATCGAATCCAAAATTCCTGATCCGGCGGATATTGAAGCGGAAGTCAGCGGTTTTGCCGAACTGGGAGTTTCCGAAACAATGCTGGAAGCGTTAAAAATCGTCCGTTATTTAGAACCGACACCGATTCAGTCCGGCGTTTTCAATCTGGTCAAAGCCGGTACGGATATTATGGGGCAGGCTCAAACAGGAACCGGTAAAACTGCTGCGTTTTGTATTCCGATTATTGAAGGAGTTGAAGAGTGTCCGCCGGGTGATGATCCTGTTGCGCTTATTCTTGTTCCGACGCGGGAACTTGCTGTTCAGGTGCGTGATGAAGCGGCGCGGCTTTCTTATGGTCGTGATATTCGGTTGACCGCTTGTTACGGCGGAAAACCGCTCGCTAAACAAATCGCAAAACTTCGTGAAGGTATTGATCTGATTGTCGGAACACCGGGTCGGATTCTTGATTTAATGAACCGCCGCGCACTCGTTCCGGATCAATTGCGATGGGTTGTTCTTGACGAAGCAGACCGAATGCTTGACATTGGTTTTCGTCCCGATATTGAGAAAATTTTGAAACGGACTTCTCCCGAACGTCAAACTTTGTTATTTAGCGCAACACTTCCGCCGCCGGTTATCCGTCTTGCGGAAAAATATATGAAGTCGCCGGAAATCCTTGATTTTTCCGCTAAGAGTCTTGCGGTTGAAACGATTGAACAGTTTTATGTTACGGTCGATCCCGAACGGAAATTCGATGCGTTACTTTATTTGCTTAATGAACAGCAACCGAATCAGGCGATTATTTTCACACGAACCAGGCGCGGAGCCGATCAATTGGCAAAGCTTTTATCGAAACAAGTTGACAGTCTGGAGGCGATACACGGAGATTTGATACAAAGTGAACGTGATCGGGTTATGAGTCAATTTCGATCCGGAAAATTACGGTATCTTGTTGCTACTGATGTGGTCGGACGCGGTATTGACGTATCGGGAATTTCGCATATTATCAATTACGATATTCCGGCTTTTTGCGACGATTATGTTCATCGTGTCGGTCGTACCGGACGCATGGGGCGTGACGGTGTTGCCTATACTTTTGTAACCGTACAGGAAGGATCGGAATTGACACGGATTGAAATTCGTATCGATAAACTCTTGAAGCGTGCTGATTTGAAAGGGTTTGAATCATTCGCCAAACCAAACGATCCAAACATAACAGACGACAACATTTCAGACACAAAACCTGTGTACGGAAAATCGGTGCGAAAAATACGCAGGGCATTGTAATTTCCGTTGTCATATTCAACCGATATTGCATGATGTTTTGATTTCAACTTTCGTCCGTCAACAGAGTTCAAATCGATTATCGCC
>JAITQV010000687.1 GCA_031288765.1 Planctomycetaceae bacterium | reverse complement strand
TTCGGCGAAAGGCCGCCTACCTTTTAATTTCCTACCCAAAAACATAAAAGAACATGAAAATTTGCAATTCAAGAAGTACGAAACCGGTTGTTGGTCAGAATTTTCGGAATTTTTTGATTACGTCGAGAATAACCCACGCTGCAAGAATAGAAAAACATATCATCGCCGGAACACGGTAACGAATAGAACTTACAAAAATGATGTGCAAACCCGTAATATAAACCGCCGGAATCCAAAGAAGCCAAACCTGAAAATCATAAAACATCGACCGAATCACCCCTATCATCCCCAATACCAAAACCGGACAATATGTACAAAAAACAATCGTTGTTGCGGCGGAACCGGATAAAGAAGGTTCATTCGGTCGAAAATTCCAAAGCCGAAAGAATTTTGTCTTTGCCAATTTCCAAGCAAGATCAGGATGTTTCCACGCCCAATGAATAGCCGCTTGACGCATTTTTCGGTTGAGTTGATATTCCAGCGTGTTTTCGGTAACTTCGGGAAAAAGAATTATTTCGGCATTACGAAATTCTTCGACAAATTTCATATCGCTTGCTCCTGTTGCTTTGGGATTCAGTCCGTCATAAAGACCGGCGCCGACTTGCAATGTTGTTGAAACAAAATGCCCCGAAACATAATAATTGCGAATCCACCAAGGTATTAGGCAAAGTGTACAGACAGCGAAAAGAACAACACCGGATTTGAGAATGGGTTTGTAATTCCGCAACGAAAGAATTGTTCCAAGAACAACAGCAAACGGAATAAAGTAAAGCCAACTGGGACGGCAATAAATCGCTGTTGCCGCAAAAAGACCGGACAAAAAAAGTGAACCCCAATTTGTTTTGGGCAATGATTTGAACGCTTTAACCCAGTAACCAAGATGTAACACTAAAAAAAGACAAAACGGAGCCTCACTCAAAACAAGAACACTCATCATAATATTGAGCGGTTCAAAGGCAGTAATCCAACCCGCCGTCAATGCCAACACCGAATCGTGAAACAAAATCCACGCAAGCCATGCAACCGCTAAAACCGTTAACGACCCAATCACAACATTTTCGAAACGCGCCGCACGAACCGGCGGATGTTCGCCGAAAACAAGAAACAACGGCGATAAAAGTACCGGATAACCGGGCATTCGGTGAATTGCCATATTCCCGTAAGAGTAAGGTTTACCTGTTGCGATATTTTGCCCTAATTTCCAATAGGTGTCGCTGTCACCGAAATAAAATCTTTCCGTTCCCACGCGGTATTCCCAATAACCCGCCGCACCCGTCCGAATTAATAATGCAACCAAAAAAAGAAAGAACCAAGAACGATAATTTTTCATAAAACTTTCAAAGGTTTTGGAAAATTGTAATTGACGCCCATTTCCGTAAAACAGATAATTCAAAACGTGACTGTCTGTTTTATTTAACCACAGAATACACGGAGCACACGGAAATTAGTAAGATCGCAGGTTTATTTTTTTGGGAATACAAAACAAAATAACGAAACAAATGAAAAATCTTTTATTTAAAAACTTTTTCATTTCGTTTTTTGACGTCTTGTTTTTTATAAATAAACTAATTTTGAAATCACACATAAATATCTGTTATTCTTACAAATTCCGTGTATTCCGTGTGTTCAGCGGTTAAAAATATTACACGGAATTATTACGAATTTTCGAGTCTTTGGATGAATTTTCGGGCTTCTTCGCAAGTCATCGGTTCTTCGATTTTGGAGTTGAAATGAATAAGCCGTTGAGAATACCATATTATCAGGAAAATAATTAATACTCCAAACCAAATCAGCATACCGTTGATACATTCTTCTTTAAACTGCCCCGCATTTTCAAAAGTACAAAACGGATTCAATGCCGACAACGGACTTACCGAATAACCTATAAACGGATCATTCACCGTAAAATCCAACGAACTTATCAATAATAAATGAAGCAACATACTGCCAACCGTAAACGTTAATAACAAAACCAATATAATAATTAGAACATATATCGAGTCCAGCTTTCTAAAACACCAACTGCGAATTAACATTGCCGTAACACTGTAATTAAATGTCAAAATAATCACTCCGGGTAAAAAATGTAGATCGTTATGGAAAAACAGCATATCGCAATGAAATACATTATTCACCCAAAAAAGAGCCGCCGCTAACATAAAAAGCCAAATAATTCCGCACGGCGCACCGGTATAAAACGGAAATAAAACAGCACGATAAATAAGTGATTTTGGTAAATGCCGCCGTATTCTGTTTGACCATTGATCCGGCTCACATGTTACCGCCAAGATAAGGAAGGGTACAATCGCCATACTAAAGAATATAAACATTTTGTATGTATGTTTTATCGGCATATTAAAAATCCCCGAATATGATACTAAAAGCGAGATTACAAATATTACCGTAAGCAATACCCGAAACGGAAACATTCTGTTAGAAGTTGGCGGAGATAACATTACTGTTGAACCGCTGATAAATATAACAAGAAACACACTTTCAAGATATAATAAAAAATAAAATACCCTAGTAATATCTACAATATGAATAGTGTGATAAAGTATTTCGTAAATCATAGTTTGTGCACCGAAACCCAACCAAAATGATATTCCTCCAACTATAAGTAATGATAAAAACGCTGAAAATTTAAACTTATTTGATGAAGCAACAAAAATCGCAAAACTATTTAATACTTGAAGAAGCATAAAAATTTGAATCATAATTTCCAGTATAATAATAAGATCGATTCCGCGTAACGTATATGCCAATGTAACAAACGGCATTACGGCACTCATCAAAACAAATGTCATGACCATACCGGAGAGTATTTTTCCGAAGACAATAGTTGATGGTTTTATTGACGAATAAAACATCAGGTCTTCATTGATTCTATCTGTTGCGGTTGTCCATGCGGTTCTTAATACTACAGACAGGAAACCCGTAATAAAAAAGATAAGCATCAGTATAAAGAACATATCTTTGCCGATTGTTTTTGTGTGTTGCTGCGCATCTGTAACCAATATCATCATGCAGGCAACAACAATGGCAAGAACATAAAAATTGAGCAGAATAATAATAAATCTGTTACGGACAAATTGGCGAAGTTCCTTAATAAGCAAAGGATTCACGGTGTTGCTGAAAAATTGTGTCATAAATTTCAATTGTTTATTTGGGTTGTTGAGTTGGTTTGCAGTAAGTCATTAGAATGACCGACAAGATATCCATGTTGATTGGTTTTGCGTAATGCGAATTCATTCCGCTGGCAATGGATTTGTCAATGTCTTCCCTGAATGCGTTTGCACTGATTGCCACAATCGGTATTGTTTGTGCGTCGTTACGCTGCAATCTCCGAATCGCCGCCGCCGCTTCATAACCGTCCATCACCGGCATTTGAATATCCATAAATATAACATTAAATGTTCCTTCCGGAGATTCTTCAAACAAATTGACGCCTTCCAAACCGTTTTTCGCTTCAACCGTTGTAAATCCCGCTTCATTTAATAATGAAACTAAAACAGTCCGGTTGATAAAAACATCATCAACCACCAACGCCTTTTGCCCGTGAAAACACCCGTGAATATCACACGTTACAATCCTGTTCGCATTGTCATCCTCCTGCAGCCAAACCGCAAAATCAAACTCGCTGCCGCTTCCCAAAACACTTGTTACCGAAATCTCGCTGCCGAACAGTTTCAATATTTCCTGAGCAATCGTTAAACCCAAACCGCTCCCGCCGTAATTACGTGTTATTTGGGAATCGGCTTGTTCAAACGGACGGAAAATTGCCCGCAACGCGTCCGGCGAAATACCAATTCCCGTATCACGAACCGTAAATGAAATCAATGATTTCCCGTTACGGCGTTCTTGACACTCAACGATAAATTCAACCTTGCCGCCTTCCTGCGTATATTTAACCGCATTGTTCAGAATATTGTTCAACACCTGACGCAACCGCAATCCGTCCGCAATAAAATTATATTGTTCCATTTCGTCAAACCGTGTTATCAGCTCCAGCCGTTTACTAATACAATTTAACCGTAACACGCCGGTTATATCTTCAAACATTTCGTCCAGTTTCAGCGGCTGATTGATTAATTTGATGCTGCCGGTTTCCAAATTGGAAATGTCAAGAATATCGCTTAATAAACTCAGTAAATGACTCGATGAATCTTTTAATTGAAATAAATATTCGCTCAATTCCTTGTATTCCGTTTTATCCTGAACGTTACTGATTTTTGATTGCGCAATATTATTCATTCCGATAATTGCATTCATCGGCGTCCGCAATTCATGACTCATCCGCGCCAGAAAATCACTCTTATGTTTGCTCGCCAATTCCGCCGCCGCCATTGCCCGTTCCACTTCGATTTGTTTCAGCGACAAATCGGTTACATCATTGCTTGTAATAATATAACCGATTTTTATCCCGTTTTCGTCCGTAAAATAATTCGCATTGCCCTGTAAAAATTGTTCCAGACGCGATTCGTAAAAAACTTCCGCCTTGCCCATACCCTTTTGTAACGCCGTAATCGGACAATATTTTGTACCAAAAGGATAAATACTCAAATTTTCGTAAGATTTACCGAGTGTGTTTTCCAGTGTGTCGGCTCCCAATACTTTCAAACTGGGTTCATTAGCATAAATAATACGCAAATTCATGTCCGTAATCACCAACGGACTATGAACACTGCGAACAATACTGTCCGCCATTTCGTCAAATGAATCCGCAATCCGTCCGAATTCGTCTTTCCTTTTTGTATGAAAACGAAAATAACGGGCGCCCGAACGGAATTTTGAAATTCCATTGATCAATTCCTGCAACCGGTTTGACAAATACGACGCCATCCAAATCGCAACAAAAATCACCAACACGGACAAAAGAACTGTTGTAACAACTAATTGCGTGGACGTCCTGTTGAAATTTTCTGCCACCATTTTTGTAAGACGTTCCCCCATTTCGTCGGCGGGACGGCTGAAATCATCAATCCCCGCGCCAATCGCCACAAAACCGAATCCGCGCTGATTTCCCCGCACTTTGGGATGGTAATGTCCCGTATAATAAGGAATTGCCGCTGCGGTATTGAGTTTGTACAGACCGCTCCAGAGAATGTAAAACGAACCGGAACCGCCGTCACGAGTTAAATCCATCCAGCCCGTACATTGCGGCGCATTGTTCAGATAACGTCCGTCCAATCCCACTAATCCGAGTTTCGTTAATTCCGCTGCCGGTTTTTTCTTCCGCGACTGATACGCCATCGAACCGGTATCGCCTGTCCATGATTCGTAATCTTTTAACGTTGCAATATAATCCTGCCAATCTTCCCGCTTGAATCCCGCCGTCAACATTCCGTCATAAAGTGTTTTTTCCAGCCAAGGAGTTTCCGCTTTTCCTGTTTCGGGATTAAATCCGTACATCGAATGATGACGCGGATGAACAACACTGCGGCATTGATAATCCCAAATGAACGCATAATTGCCGTCAAATGCGTTCGATAATTCCGTAAAACGTTCATTCATCGGCGTTATGTGATCAATTATATTCAAAAGATGATCGTGATTCAGTGCAAATGTTACATAACCTTTTATGTTACCGTTTTTGTCAAGAACCGGTTTTGCCCAGCGGACAATTCCTTCAAACCGGATACCCAACGGATTTTCCGCACCGGCATAAGCCTCTTCTTCCGGTTTCCATTGCGAACGGACACGGAGAACCGCTTCGGATAATTCCGTTAAACCGTACGCATTTTTCAGTTCCTCCGCAACTTGTTCAATATTTTTATTTTTGATAACCCATGTCTTTTCCTTTCCCAACCGCCGGTCGATTTCGTTGCGGATTTTTGTGTTGTGTGCCAATTTACTGTTAAATTTAGCTTCTTCATTTTTCAATTCCGCATTCAGGACACGCAGTTGCCAAACCAATTCCGCTTGTTTTGTATCCGTTTCCAACTCGGCAATTTTGGCATCAATTAATTTCGACGCTATGTAATCAGGCGTGTACATCCCGATAAAACGCGACGGAACATACGCCCCAATCACATCCGAAACATAAATATCATTCTTACCGAGTTCGGATAATTCCCTGAAATAATGTTCCGCTTTAACAAATGTATTATTAGGATCGGAAACATTGAGTAATTCTTTTGGGAATTTGTGACGTTTTTTGGTGGAATTTTGTGTAATAAATTTAACGACCTGATTTCCTTCCTTGTCCAGCAGCGCAATTTCATCATAAAGCGGAACGGTAACAAAATTATTCTGCGAATCTCCGTAACCGTAAGGCGGGCGATAATGAAACGACGCTCCGTCAATTGTATCGTTATTTTCTTTGTTACGGGAACGTTCGTCGGAATCCTGCGGCGGAATATACGGATCAATTTGAACCCACGACATCCCGTCATCCGCAACTTTCCATTGACCGTGACGGCGGAGATTGCCGGTTTTGCTGTTGCAGTAATTTTGAAATAACGATTCGATTTTTTCGTTGCTGTCCTGATCGCCGAAATCAAAATCTTCAAGAGCGTTGGCAATAAAAGAAATATCGGCATCGCGTCCATAAAGAAATTCCGCAACTTTTTGTGCGGTTTCCGTGCTGATTCGTTCGATTTTCTCAACCGCGCTTGCGGTGAGTGCTTCGCGTGAATCTTTTACCGACGTATCACGCAAAATATTGCCGAGCGAAATCAACGCTTGCCAGGCAATAACCGCCAGAAGAATCAAAGGAATAATTTTGACTATCAAAAAAATGATTATCAGTTTTTCGCGGATTCCGACAACCGAAAATTTTTGTTTTTCAGAATTTCGGTTATTTTTTGGGGTTGAATCGAATGTATCTTCCGTCATAAACAAAATCCTTAAATATCTTATTAACTTGAAAAATATCTATTTTTTATAACAGTTCGGGTAAATAAAAAGGTTGGGTAATATATTCCGGCGGAATGTTTTATTGTGAAACACTTTAAAAATTATTTTGTATTGTTTCATGGAAAATGGGATTTCCGGCTTATTTCAAAAACACCCTAAAACTAAGTACGTCAAAACAGTAGATAAAAAGTTTTTCGGCGAAATACTTGTCTAAATTTTGATAATTTATGGGAATGTGAATGTTTAAACAAGATTACAAGACTTTGCCGGCAGGCGGAGTATCTAAAACGATAAAAGATAATCCAAATAATCCTAATAATCCCAATAATCAACACCATAACATCCGGTAATCTAATGAATTAGTATTTTATTTTTGGATGTTTGATTTCTTGTAGAATTCCGGTGGAATTTCCGACCGTGTAAGAATTTCGGCAATATTTCAAGATTTCCGTATTGGGGTGGAATTTTTTCTTAAAGATTAGACCTTTTCCTTAACCTGCTCAAACACCAAAAACATAGCAAAAATGCCTTATTTT
>JAITQV010000674.1 GCA_031288765.1 Planctomycetaceae bacterium | reverse complement strand
TTAACGACGGTAATTGATAATGTTTTCGTTTGGGTTGCCGTCCGCCAACAAAATTTTCTGTCGGCTGACGCCGACGCAATCGCTCGGCGAGGGGCTTTCACCCAACGATTGCCTACCTTTTGAATTGTAAATCGTAAAATGGGCAACGGAACGAGCGGAATTTCTGCCCACGGAGTCCCAACGGCGCAAAATTCTATGGAATTTCTGTTCACGGAGTCCCAACGGCGCAAAATTCCACGGAATTTCTGTTCCCGGAGTCCCAACGGCGCAAAATTCCACGGAATTTCTGCCCACGGAGTCCCAAAATCGAAAAATTCGGTCGAATTTCCGGTTCCGACTGTTGTAATTCCAAATATTTTCTATAAAATCTTACCAAATGTTTGCGGAATATTCACATTCTTGATATGGTTCCGCGTGGTTTATGTTAAAATTTTTAGTCCGGTAGTAAACTTCTAAGAAAGGTAATTCCTATGAAAAAAAATATTGTCGCCATTCTCTTTAAATTTTTGCGCGGCGAAGCACATTATCAGTTAGGAACTTCTTAAAAACACAAAATCCGCTGAAATATCATCTTAATTCACGATATTCCTGATCGATTTTCTTTTTCCAATGGTCAATCTGCATACGAACCTGATTGGGAGCGGTTGAACCGTAACTCTTCATGGCGTTCACAGCATTCGTCGTCCCTAAAACGGAAAAAACATTGTAATCAAACCCCTCGTAAATTTCATGAAACTCTTTAAGCGGTAACTTCGCAAGCGGTACGTCACGCTCCATAGCAAGACGTACAAGACGACCAACAATTGCATGTGCCGTCCGTTGCGGAACTCCCTTCACAATCAAATATTCCATCAAAATCGTTGCGTCAAGATAACCGCGATCAAGACGACCCGCGATACTTTCACGATTGAGTACCGCCCCTTCAACTAACGGCGCCGCCAATATCAACACCGCTTCAATCGTGTCAAAAGAATCAAAAAGCGGTTGTTTGTCCTCCTGCAAATCACGGTTGTAAGCAAGCGGGAGACCTTTAGTCAACACAAGAAGCGTTTGGAGATTTCCGATAATACGAGCCGTTTTCCCCCGAATCAGTTCAAGAACATCAGGATTCACCTTCTGAGGCATAATCGACGACCCCGTACAAAACGCCTGAGGAAGACGAATAAAATTAAATTCGGAAGTTGACCAAAGTATCCATTCTTCCGCCAACGTACTCAAATGAAGCGCAATTTCCGTAAAACAAAACGCCGTTTCCAATACAAAATCACGATCACTGGAAACATCAATACTGTTGGCGGCAATCCGCTCAAAACCAAGATATTCCGCTGTTTTCGTCCGGTCAATAGGAATACTGGTTCCGGCAAGAGCCGCCGCTCCAAGACCAAGAACATTCACCCGCGACCGGCAATCATGAAGCCGTTGACGATCACGCTCAAATTTTTCACAATAAGCCAGCCAAATATGAGATGCAATAACCGGTTGCGCCCGCTGCATGTGAGTGTAGCCGGGCAAAATAACATCAAAATCATCATCACACCGACCGACAAACGCCGCCTGAAGATCAACCAGCCGCCGATCAATCCGGTCAATCGCTTCACGAATCCAAAGCCGAAAATCCGTAACTACCTGATCATTCCGGCTTCGCGCGGTATGCAGTTTACCCCCGACATCGCCAATCATCGCAATCAAAGCGTGTTCAATATTCATGTGAATATCTTCATATTCAATATTGAACACAAATCTGTTCTCTTCAATTTGCCGCCGGATTTCAAGTAGTCCTTCTTCAATCTGATGAAATTCCTCTTCGCTAAGAACCCCAACATCACGAAGCATTTGAGCGTGAGCAATCGATCCGCGAATATCAACCGCATAAAGACGACGGTCAATACTAATACTTTCCGTAAACAACTCAACACGCCGATCCGTACCTTCCGTGAAAACACCTCCCCGCGTCTTTGTTTCCTGAGGGGAAGAATCGGAATTTGAGGAACCGGTTGACCGTGAACCGGCAGACGAAGAAAGATTGGATTTTTGAGGGGATGTCATGGAATAGAACCCTTTTCGTATTGTTAATAATATAATCCCAAAACTGTCGGTAAAACGTTAATTGTAAATAATTGTTCCTAAATATAGTCGGCAAAAAGTTCGCGGCTGGGACGCGGAATTACAAGTTCGGAAACAAGCAAGCCGCGTTTTCGTACGGCTTCCGCGGCGGCGTTGACTGCGGCGGTTACGTCGGAAACACTGCCCGTCATCAATAATAATCCCTTGCCGCCAAGCGCCATCGCAATGTGTAACCGAAATAACGTAATACGTGCGGCTTTACCGGCATAATCCGCCGCCACCAACGCACTGACTCCGCTAAATGTTTCGATTACTCCAAGTGCGTCAATTCCTTCCGGCGACAAAACCACCGATTGCGATAACGCCGGAAAAACTCCATCGTAAACATTCGCAACCGTCAACTGATCAATCACCGCACTATCACCAATAGTAAGACCCGTTTCGATTGCCGCTTCCACATCACTGACTCCGCCGCTGAAAACTATCAAATATTTTCCGCTGCAAATCGTCCGCGCAATCAAAATTTCAATGGACGCCGCCTTCAGCATTTCGTCCTGAACCTTGTATCCGATACCAATACAGGATAACTCTATCGCTCCTACTGATTTTCCCATAAATGATTATGATTAATGAACAGTTAATAATAAATACCCGTTACAATTCAAAACCGACACATGTGCACAAGGTTGATTTTGAAATATATCCAATGTTTAATCAATGCGGTTGATTTTCGTCGTTTGCCAACGGCGGATTTATGATTTTCAAAATACGCTCTGAACTTAAACCGGTAATCTCTTGAATCTGCTCTATTGAATAACCTTTACGATGACTATTATTAACGATTTCAATTAATTTTTTTTCTTCACCTTCTTCTATTCCTTCTTTTTTACCTTCTTCTATTCCTTCTTTTCTACCTTCCTTCCTACCTTCTTTTTTGCCTTTTTCCATACCTTTTTTTATACCCTCTTTCATACCTTCTTCTCTGAACCCATTGTGCAAGGTACGTTGGGTACTGATTAAGCCGCAATAATATTCATAAGCATTCAACTCATTTAGCGTATAAGAACTCGTCTCAAGATAATGTACAGCCTCGCTGGTTACTTTTTCGTTGAAAAGTTCCGAAGGAACATGCTCAGAACCGGATTCAATACCCGTTAAAAACGTCAGCCATAAATCGTATAATTTTTTCTCATGCAAATTAGTAGGCTTGAATTTTGGCAGTTCAATAAAAACAAGTTCCAAACCTTCTATTATTTGGGTGGAATCGGCAACATTCACCATTTTGAAATTGTGGTAAAATGCCGACGAATCTTTAACAAATATATCGTTGACAAAATTTAACGCATAAACCGGTTTCAATAATTTATATTCACCGGCTTTATTGAGTTGTTTGACATAGACTTTTGCGGCGTTGAAAAGTACACGGACAGTGAACGCGTCCGTCCAATGCATTTGCATTTCAACAATAAAATTACGTCCCGTATTGTCCCGGCAATTCACATCAACTATGGAATTTTTCAGAATCGGTATATCCGGCAAAAGGTCAATCGGTTGGTATTCGATACTGACGATTTGTTGCGAAGGTTTCAATGGGAGCATGCTATTAAGCAGGCTGCAACACAAATTTTCATGTTCGCCGAATATACGTTTAAATATCGGATCGATTTTCGGATCAAGATAACGCATAGTAATTCTCCTTTTATCTTATTCTCTCGAATTTTCGCAATAACAAATCAGCCGACCTACAACATTTGATCGGCAGAAGCAACAATTTAACACGGTATCATATTTTATTTATTATTCTAATAATTCTCTTGCGGTTTTGGCATCGGTAACAAGATGAGTCCAAAGGCGTAGATTTTCGTTGGCGATGAGAGGTTTGAGAGCGTGCTTTTTTGTTTTACCGCATTCGCCGCACGGTCCGGCAACAAGAACCACATATTTACCGTTATTCGGATTTTTTGCCAATTCGACCAATTCATTGAGTTCGAACAACGTTACCGCACGAACCGGAGAAATATCGGTTAGCGATCCGTCAACCGAATACGGACGGAATTGAACATCGCCCACCCAACCGGCATTCCGCATTTTTTCCAATAAATTGGGCGGCAACAATTTTTGATCGACTAAATGAGTTAAATATTGAACCAAAAGACCGTGTTCGTGGTCGGCAGCCGCTAACGATGTAACTATTATATCGATATCATCTTTTTGTTCAAACGAAAACCGAATTCCGGGATTGGTTTTTAAGTTTTCATAATCGTCGTGGTCAACAACGGTTGACGAAAAAAGAGCGACATATTTAATATTTGTCAGGGACGGATCGAAATAGGTGAAGTAGGTTGACGGGGCTTTATGAGGTTCGTGCGGCAGAAAACCTCCGGACGAAATCGCATGCAGGACAAGTTGCGGGACATCTTCGCCGGAATGAATTTTTGCCGCCAAACGTTTGGCGACAAGCATTGCCGCGTAACCGGCTCCCATTCCGAGATGAACCGCTTGTAATTCGGGATTGTTTGGGAACTTTTCCTTTTTTTCTTTCCAAACGCGGTCAATTAGCCCCATAATCAAATCGGCGGCGGCTGAAGTAACATGTTGAGCCGCCGAATCGCCGCGGACATTGACCACCGTAATTTCGCCCGGATAATTTTCCAAAGCGTAAAATTCTTCCAGATGTTTTTTCAGGTTTTGCTCTATTGGAGGTTGGAGCAGGAGGAAACCGCGTTGGCAGGCTTCCCAAAACAGAGGGTAGATTTTTTCTCTTGTAATATCCGGTCGGTTTTTTTCTTTTTGTATCCATTCGGCGACGGAAGTGGCGGCGCCTCGTTGACGTTCTTCACCTTCCGAAGTTTGAGCGGATTTTCCTAATTGAAAAAAGTAACGATCGCAAACCGCGAAAATAAGTTCATCCGATTCTTGTGCTGCGTGCCAACGCACCGGTCTTACTTTAGGCTTTTTTTTTCTCATGGTTTTCATAATTCAAAAATGTGTGTCCGAAACAATTACAACAATTGTGGAAATTATAACAGCAGAACCCTGCGAAAGGAAGTAACCGTTTGCAAAAAAGTGTATTTATTCAATGTAATTATTCGGCGGAATGTTTTTTTGTTGTGAAACATTCTAAAAACAACCCAAAACTAAATAATTCGGCAAATGACCAAATAGATACGAAAAAATACGAAATTAGATATCTATTCAGTCGTTTGTAGAGCAATTGTGTAAAACAAAATTTTCCACCTGATTTTCCGAACAAAACAACCTCAGTAGTTAATAACTAATAGTGAATAGTTAATAGTTCGCAAGCGGATTTAATACATTGCGACAATCTAATTTCTTTCCGTAGGAAATCCCTATCGATAGAAAATCAATGCAACCATCAATAAATCTCCGTGGGAGATTCATCTGAATAAAAGCAAAAAATAAAATGCGAAAAGATTCACAAATTATTTTTTCTGAGGGGTGTCTTGACCGATATTTTTTTAAATATAGAATGACTGATAAATAATTTTCATTTTTAATTTCAACATTTAGGAGACTAAATTACATTTTAAAAAATAAGTAGTCCGAATTTTTGTTCGGGTGAAAAAAATAATCGAGTACGTCAACGACTATCGAATTGCTTCGGCAATTAGGTGATTTCTACAGACCAACGGATTTTCCGTGTAGAAAATTACCATATAACTGTAAAGTTGCGTTGCTCCCGTTCGTGGAGCGTCCCGTTCAGTTATATGGGTATAATTCAGCGTTACATTTTTAAATATGTAACGCACCACTTTGGTCGGTGGGAAGGAACCTAACTTCGATAGACGTGTCGCTCCTGACAAAGAGCGATATTCTGTTGCCGTTTCTCGGCTAATGTTTGTTTTCCCAATTTCAGCAAAAACAGATTATGCGTTATGTAATCTGTTAAATATGTTTCCCTTTTTTCTCAAGGAGAAAAATTATGATGTTCCAATTTTTTTACAACCTGTTGTCATGTTTTATGACAAGCCTCATAGCATATCTCATGCTATGTGTCAGCGGTAATTTCCGTTCGAAAGTTCGTCGAACCGGATACCGAAACGGATTTAC
>JAITQV010000661.1 GCA_031288765.1 Planctomycetaceae bacterium | reverse complement strand
TTTTCTTCAAAAACTTAAAATCTACTGAAACGAATTACCCTATTTCTCAAAATTTAAATAGACAGTTACCCAAAAATCTACAAGGGGGACTATCGACTCTTTTCAAATTTTCTTCAAAGTGGATTCCGATTTTTCCCCAAACGGTTGCATCGGTGGTAGGGGCGAAAAATTCTTTGCCCCCATAGCTATTGTTCCTTTATTTTTTGATTAGTTCAACGGCTTTTTCGTCAAGAGGCATAATATAATAGTCGCGGAATAAACAACCCTGATTCCCGCCGCCATGAAGTTGAAGTCCGGTTTTGCCCTCTTTCGCACATTTAGGATCATTGACATTAAGAATCGTCCAACCGTTGAGAAAAGTTGTCAGCTGATCGCCGACAGCAACCGTTCCCACTTCATTCCACTCTCCGGTTCTGTACTTTTCTTTCGCCAACTCAACGTTTCTGGCAACCCAGCCCCGCCCCTGAACTTCCCAAAGTCCGGCAGTGTCGCCGCCAACCGCAATTTCACATTGAAATCCCTTCAGCCAATAGTCTTTATCCACTTCTTCCGCACGAAAATAAAGACCGCTGTTTCCGGTGATCATTTTGAAAGAAACTTTAACGGCGAAATCTTTATACGATTTTTTACTCAACAACATTCCATCTTTGGGTTGTCCGTCTTCGGTGGTTCCTCGAAGCGAACCGTCCTCCTGAACTTCCCACTTCCCAACCGGTTTGGTTTCGACCTCCCCGAATTTTTTATCAGCATACAACAATATCCAAGGTGTGGGCGGAAGTTCTTTGATACGGATATTCCGCCACCGAACCAATCCCTGTTCGCCGGAATGAACCTGAAATCCAAAAATCCCCTCATTCGCTTCGAGATCACTAAAATCAGTAATCTTTTCGCCGTTCAACCATGTTTTGACGGACGGACCGACACATTGAATCACAATCTCGTTCCAACCGTCTTTTTTGAACACCTGATTGATTTTCGTTTGCAATTCCGGTGTTTGCGGAACAAGATAACGGTTTCGGCGGTGTTCATCGTAAACATTGGCGGTATCGTTTTCCGGCAGGATTTCACATTGATAACCGGCAACCACTTCTTTTCCGTCCTTTGTTTGGACTTCGGAACGAAACTGAACGCCGGAATTACATTCGATATCGTATTTGACATCGAATTTCAGAATAAAATTGGAAAACTTCTTTTCCGTACACAGAAAAGTGTTGATTCCGGTACCGCGTTTTCCAACAATGGAATCGCCTTCAACCGTGAAGGTTGCATCGCCGCCGTGTTTGACCCAGCCGTTAAGCGGTTTGCCGTTTTCAATCCACGAAATACCGGATTGGGGAACCGGCAACGGAACAAAACCCTCTTCGTCCCCAATAACCGGATTGGAAATCGAAAGAACAAAAAGGATTGTCAGAAAAATACCCGCTAGTGTAAGGATTGTTTTCATAGAAATTCTTCTCCTCAAAAAAGTTAATAAACAGTAAATTCACAAACAACATGATACCGGATCAATGGAAATAAACTCTATCCGAAATTGAACCCGTGTATCAACAAATTCTCAAGAAAAAGAATATACGCTATTTTACGGAAATGAGCAAGTATGCCCGAATGACCGGAAGAAAATAATAGGTATCTGTCTATTTTAATTTTGAGTTTTTTGGTTATTGGGGCGCACGGATTAGGAGTCGCCTAATATCACGAAATGGTATTACGTTTATGTTGAGAAGGCAATTTATTTTTTGTTTTAATTATTGAGAGTGAGGCGATTTGAGATCGGGTGGTTTTAGAATTGCAAACAAAGAAACACCTTTCCGATCGGCGCCGCGTTGTGATTTACCGGTTCGTGCGATAATTGATAAAGTAATTTATCCGCCTGAGATTTTGTTGTGGGAACTTGCGTGTAAAAACGGATGATTTCGCACGCTTTATCCGGCGATAACCCCAGCCAATAAACATGATGTGCAAGCATGAGCAAAAAATTCAATGCCATATTCGCAACGCCGATTACGGACGCCGGGAACTTTAGGAACGTTGTCGGAACCGGGAACCGCATAAATCTTGTAATGAATATGTTGCGCCCGGTGCCCGAAAAAACGCCGCACAAATTGCTCGTAACGGAGTTTACACTTCCTATGCAAAACGCCCGGAGGATTCCGTTTACCACAAATTTTTACAATCTCGCTATGTTTTGTCTGAAGTTTCAGGAAAATTACTTGTTTTTATAGGAATTTTACCCTTGAATTGCGAAAGAATCAAAAATTCGGAAATTATTAGGCTTCCCGCTCTTGTAAAAATACCTTTTTTAAGTACAATACTTATTTCATTTTGTTCTGTCCGGCAACCACTCACTCTAGTCGGTCAACATAGAGTAACATTTCAACAAAACTCTATGCAGGTTTTGATCTTGCGGTTTTAGTTTAATAAAACCAAACCAAAGGATTAAACCTATCGCCTAACCGGTTGCACAATTCAACACTTATTCAAAATATTTTACGGATGTTCGGTAAAGATAAAGGCGTTTACAAATTGGTGCTTCCGACATTGGAATCGCCGCGTGAGCTGGAACGGCTTTCCCTCGCCGAACTCAATAACCTCGCTTCGGAAATTCGTGAGGAACTCTGCCGGCTTTATGATCACCGTTCGGTACATTTCGCCTCAAATCTTGGTGTTGTCGAACTTTGCATCGCCCTGCATACAACATTTGATTTTTCTTGGGATCGGCTTATTTGGGACACCGGACACCAAATCTATCCGCATAAACTCCTCACCGGACGCTTTAATCGGTTCGCAACCATGCGCACAAAAGGCGGTCTGATGGGATTTCCCAATCCCGAAGAAAGTGAATACGATTTGATGATGACCGGTCATGCCGGTTGCAGTGTTGGTACGGCACTCGGACTTTGCTGCGGTGATGATCTGATTGCCGGTTCCAATAAACGCCATAGTGTTGCCGTTATTGGCGACGGCGCATTGAGCAGCGGAGTTGTGTACGAAGCAATGAATCACGCCGGAGGACTCAAAAAAAATCTGACGGTTGTTTTGAATGATAATAAAATGTCAATTTGTCCGCGTGTCGGCGGATTGTCTGATCATTTGGATCGTTTGCGGATGCATCCGGTTTACAGCCGGATTAAGCAAAAGTTGCACAGCCTTGTTGATCGAACTCCTCTTATCGGTTCGTCGGTGGATTCTTTTTTCGGTCGTTTCAAAAATGCGATTAAGGCGGGATTGCTTGGCGGCATGTTGTTTGAGGAACTTGGGTTTCGGTATATCGGTCCTATCGACGGTCATAACATTGCCCGGCTTCAACGTTTTCTCCGTATGGCACGAAGTTTCGAAGAACCGGTTCTTTTGCATATTTTCACGGAAAAAGGGCGAGGGTTTCGACCTGCCGAAGAAAATCCGACAGCCTACCACGCCCCAAAACCGGGACGAATTTTTGACACGCCGTTTCCTGTTTTGCCGGACATAAATTCCATTCCCCAATCTTCTTCTCAATCTTCGTCTTCCGTTTCACCGCCCAAACCGCAACTTGCCGCATTTACCGAACATGCCCGAAACGCCATCGAATTATTGATGCGGCAAAACGACAGGGTTTGTGTGATTACGGCGGCGATGTGTCAGGGCAATATGCTGGAGCCGATTCGTGATCAATTTCCCGAACGGTTTTTTGATGTTGGGATTTGTGAATCTCATGCGATTGTTTTTGCCGCCGGTTTAGCCAAAGCCGGAATGTTGCCGGTTGTCGATATTTACAGTACATTTTTACAACGCTCTTACGATCAGCTGTTTCAGGAAATTTCCTTGCAAAATCTTCCGGTAATTCTGGCGATTGATCGTGCCGGTTTGGCGGGACCGGACGGACCGACTCATCATGGAGTTTTTGATCTTGCTTATTTACGACCGTTTCCGAATTTTGTTGTTATGGCTCCGGCGGATGCGCTTGATGTGGAACCGATGTTCCGTCTTGCCGAACGTCTGGAACGACCGGTGGCAATTCGTTACCCTAAAGCCGCCGCAACCGTTATCGAACGTAATCCCGAACCAATGCAATTAGGCAAAGCGGAGATTATTCGCAACGGTATTGACGGAATGATTGTTGTTTGCGGTACGTTTTTGGAAACCGCTGTTGAAGCCGCGAAAACGTTGGGTAAAAATCTTGATGGTTTGGGGCGGGTTGATGTTGGGGTGATCAACGCCCGGTTTGTCAAACCGCTTGACACTGATCTGATTTTACAACCGCTTCGTGAGGGCAAATTTTTGGTTACGTTTGAAGAGGGAATGTTGATTGCCGGTTTTGGGAGTGCGGTTCTTGAAGCGGCTAATAATGCGCGGCTTGACACTCGGCGTTTGCGGCGATTGGGAATTTCCGATCATTATGTTGAACACGGAGAACGTTCCGAATTGCTTGATGATCTCGGTCTCAACGAAAAACAAATCGTTAAAACTTGTCGCGAAATCATGTTCGGATAATGTTTTTTCATTTTTTCATTTAACAGAAAGGAATTTAAAATG
>JAITQV010000613.1 GCA_031288765.1 Planctomycetaceae bacterium | reverse complement strand
GCAGAACCCTCAAAAAATATTCGAGAAACTCAAAGATCTGATTCTGACTGCCTGAGAAATTTGAGCAATAAATGATTCAAATGGACGAAACAATAATTCCAGCCGCATAATTTTACTGTCTTTTGGGACAATGATTATCAGCGGGCACTACCATTCCGCACCGTTACAAATTACTAAAGAATTGACAGATGAAAACAAAAAATTTTTGGAAAGTACAGTAAGTTAGCGAAAAGGTCTAATATATTGAGGGCTTTCAGCCCTATTTTCGGGATAGCGGACTGAATAGATACCATATTGGTAAGTTAGCAAAAAGGTCTAATGGTTATATTTTTTGAAAAATTTGGAATCGTTTGACGATATTCGGGCAATTTTGCATGAACCGGTTTTTGAAAAAGCGTTTAAGAGTGCCGAATATTTGAAATATTCAGGCAGCCTATCAGAGTAACCTCAAAGTGCACCACGGTAACCAAAATGTTATCGAAACAGCACGTATTGAAGGCGAAGCCGCAGGTTTGAAGGAAGGAATAGAAAAAGGGATAGAACTCGGCAAAGCCAGACAGCAAGCCGAAGTTGCCCGAATCTCAAACAACGTAGTTTTGATTACGCAACTATCGCCGAAATAACCGGACTTTCCATCACCGACATCGAAAAACTCCAAAATATCCTCACAATTGCCTACCTTGTGAATTGTTATTATCAACTATCGTTGACCGTTCAGAATTGCCCAAAAAGGATGCAAACGATCACTTCGCGTTCGGGCATCCTCCAATATAACCCCAACATCCGGCTCCACAAAACCGTTTTGAGGTTGAAAATTTTTAGAACCCACACGAATTGCCGTCTTGCTGTTGAAATCAATCATCTCCGGCGTTAGAAAAATCTGAACATTGGGAATTTTCGGCGCAATATCAATCTGAACACTATTACTCGCTTTGAGCAATTTCGACCGGACGGAAATAATATTTTTCTGAGATTCTTTTTCCTGCCAATACAACGGGTCTGTAACATAATCGGGTTTGTCTTTATCAAGATTATTCATTTCAACCCACCAGAAAAACGAATCCCAAGATCGCATTGTGTTTACTTCAAACTCCATCGGCGTGAAATTCCGTTGCCGTAATTTCATCCACTCAAAAAGATGCAGAATTTCGTCCGAAAATCCTTCCACTCCGCGCCCGATATAACGAACTGCTGTTATATCGGGAACATGGTGTTGCACCGCAAGATTCCGATTCAAAAAAGGAGCATTGATTGCCCATTTTGATTGATTGTTGATTCCTTCCAGTTCGCCCCAGACAAAGTACAACGGAACATATCGTACATTATCCCGATAAGCATTGATATATTTCGAAGCAATTGCGTTGAAGGGAATTGCCCCCGCCCAAAGGTCGGGATGAGCCAACGCAATATCCCACGCCGCAGTGCCGCCAATTCCGTGACCGGAAAGAAACACCCGATCCGTATCAATATTAAACCGGCGAAAAACATCTTTGAGCGAATAAAGAACCGAAGCATGCGCCAACGCGGAAAAATCGTAATCAAGTTGTTTCATTTCAGGCGGATTCCAATCAGGCGCAACAACAATAAACCCGTTGCGTGTTGCGTGACCGTAACGCTCCTTGCCGCGCCAAGAACCCGCCCACCAATCAAGCATCATCTCCGGTGTTTGGACGGCGCCGTTCAGCGTAACAATAACAGGATAACGCCGGTTCGGATCGTATTCCGGCGGCAACTGGACAACGTAACGGATTTTTTCAACTGTTTCACGAATCGGATTATCAATCTCAAAAGAATAAAAGCCGGGACGTTCTTCATTCGCCGGCGGCAACTCCTCCTTCGGCGGTTTAATGTGAGCGAGAATTCGTGCAATAAGATCGGGACGGGCGGATTCCAATGTTTTGAGTTGTTCCAAAATTGTTTTTCGTTGCAGATCATTGTTCATACTTTGCAGGTATTCGATAATCAAACGCCGTGTTTCGGGAAATGCGGCGGCAACAGCCAAACGGCGGTTATCGGCGTTTGATCCGGCAAACCAGCCGGTTATTCCAACCGCTAACTTTTCCGCATCGGAAAGTTCTTTACTCTGAATATAAAGATGAAATGCCGCAAGACGGTCAATCGTGTTGAAACTCAATCCGGCGGCGATTTCATCAAGAACCGGCGGAATTTTATCATTTTTTTCGTCTGCCGGTAATTTTTCGTACAATGATTTTAATGTGTTAACCGTATCATCCCGTTTTTTCTCAAAATCGTCATAACGTTGCAACATACGCCGCACGGACATAAATAATTGTTCCGGCAAATTTTCATCTTTTTCGAGTGTTTGCAGGATTTGATGTACGAAAAGGCATTGACCGGATTTCCAACGGAGTTCCAATTCATCAATACGGCGTTGGTATTGTTGTTGCCGAATCATCCGAAACACCGGCGAAAGACGTTGTTTTACTTCGGGATCATTTTTCCAATCGTCCAAAATTCCGTACAGTTCTTCGGCGGCATCTTCAAAAAGTTTTCCCTGAATATAAAACCGGACAAGCCGAATACGGTCTTCAAGATTTTTCGGATCAATTTGATTCATGAGAATTGGAGTGAGTTGTTCGCGGGGCAAGGCGTTTGTTGCGAGCCGCATATCCCAGACCAACGGCTGATTATTGAAATGAATACCGCGGACACGGATATATTGCGGCGTTAATTCCGTAACTGCCTGCGAGAACAGTTCCACTCCGCCGTAATGCCTGACCTGAAGCAACCGCCTGCCGAAAGAATCAAATCGTGTACTGTTATCAAATTCGCCGAGAACATGAAGATTCAAACCTTCCTGAGAATACTTGAGTCGGGTTCGGAATGTTTCGGGAATTTCCGTTGTTTCTTCGGGAAGATGGCTGATATTGTATTTCGGGACAAAAATATAACGCAAACCGTCATCCACAACCACAATCAATTTGGCTTTTATTTTTCCGGCATCTTCCGCTTTTTCGTCCACTCTGGTAAGGGTTGTATGTTTTCCTTCCAGAGTGCGTCCGTCTTTCAGAACAATTTTCGCAGCAAAAAGCGGTGACGCAGCAAAAATCAATACAAATATAAATAATAAAACAAAAAATCTCATCGGTAATTGATAGTTAGTAGTTAATAACTAATAGTTAATAGTGAATAATTTGCAAGTATTTTATTTACCGAAACGTATTGAATCCGTTTGCATTCTCCGCTATTAACTATAAACTATTAGCTGCTAAGGTTGTTTTGTTCGGAAAAATCAGGTTGAAATAAGGTTTTTCTAAAATCATTACGATTCGCCTGCCGCAACACAACACGGTAAATAAACACATATCGCAATGGAATTGGATTTAAAGTTTAAACGAAACAAAACCGAAAGTCAAAAGGGGGGGTGTTGAATTTCAAAACAATTTCAATAAATTAATAATGTATGCTGTCACAGCCGCATTTACTACTGCTGTAACTATTATGGTCTCATTTGCGTGTAGTTTTGGTTTTTAATTTAATAATACTAACATGTATCAGATTCTATTTGAATTATTTTGTACTGATCAGGATGAAATATTTAATGTCATACTACCATACCATAAAAAATTCTAAAGATTAGGCAACAACTATTCAAAAAAATGTGTAGATACTTTGGGTTTATAACAAATGGAGTATCCGACCATGAATGTAAACATCGTCATCAACAACCCGAATCTCCGGCAATTCCAATTTCCATGCTTGTTCCATTTTGATCAAACCGGTTCCGCCGATAGCGGGATATGCCGATTCGCCGCCGATCAATTTCGGTGCAATAAAAACGTGGACTTCATCAATAAGTTGCATGTCAAACAGTGTTCCGAACAACTGTTTGCCGCCTTCGACAAAAAGGTTGGTGATTTTCCGTTGGGCGAGATATTCCATGAGGATTTTGGTTCTTCGCCGGTAATCGTGTTTGGTATTTTCCGGCGGAATCGGGAAAATTTCACAACCGGCGTTTTGCAACATTTCGATTTGTTTCGGCGGAACGTCCGCATTAACAACGAGCAACACCGGAATTTGGCGGGCGGTTTGAACCAACCGGTATTCCTGAGTGAGTGCGGCGTTTGAATCGAGAACAATCCGAATGGGAATTCGCGGCGCAACCGCATCAAGCCGAACCGTTAAATCAGGATTATCCCGCAATGCCGTTTGCGATCCGACCATGATGGCGTCCATGCGGCTACGAAGACGGTGGACAATCTTACGTGATGCCTCGCCGGAAATCCATTGGCTGTTTCCGGTTCGCGACGCCAAACGCCCGTCCAATGTCATCGCCCATTTGGCAATAATCCAGGGACGATGTTTTTCCAACAGCGTTAAATAAGGAGCATTTAGGGATCGGGCTTCTTTTTCGAGTAGGTGTTCCGTAATTTCAAATCCGGCATTGCGGAGAATGTTTAATCCCGAACCGTTGACAATCGGATTGGGATCGCGCATGGCAACAACAATTCGCTTAATTCCCGAAGATTGAAGGGCGGAAGTGCAAGGCGGGGTTTTGCCGTAATGCGAACACGGTTCCAAAGTTACATAACAAGTTGATCCGGCGGCGGCATCGTCTCCATAACGACCACGCGCATCATGAAGAGCCTCAATTTCCGCATGAGCCTTACCGAATTGGGTATGAAAACCTTCGCCGATAATTTTTCCGTTTTTAGCGAGGACACAGCCGACCATTGGGTTCGGTTCAACAAATCCTTCACCGTGTTTGGCAAGTTCCAACGCCCGCCGCATAAATTGTTCATCATTTTCCATAAAACTATTATATAAACTTATATAAACTGCACAACGTTAATCAACTTGCCTTTTTTTGGGCGTTTATCTCCCGTTATTTCCCGTGAAAACAGTGGGAAAAAAACTTATTGGTGTAGAAAAATCGTTTAACCGGTAAGGTAGGGGTGAAAGATTTTTTGTTCTTACATTGCGGCGGGGTTATTATTTTTCAGTCTTAACCTCGCCAGGGGTGTGATGTGCCTAACCATAGATGAAGCAAAGCACAACCTACGGAAGTTTGCCAACAAAAGGTAGGCGATCTTTCGGCGAAACGCCGCCGACCTCTTGATTTCCTAATCAAAAACAAAAATTTATCGGCTGATACCAACGCAATCGCTCGGCGAGCGATTGCCTATCTGATTGTGCCATAGTTCAACAAATGCCCGAATATATCCACAAAAACAATGAAAGGAATATCTCTTTGTTCATTTCATTCTCAGGAATGGAGGTTTCGTACTTGAGTACGCGGTTCACGTTCTCGGGTACGCGGCTTCCGTACTCGAGTACGCGAGTCTCGTTCTCGGGTACGCGACTTCCGTACTCGAGTACGCGTGCCTCGTTCTCGGGTACGCGGTTCATGTTCTCGAGTACGCGGCTTCCGTACTCGAGTACGCGTGCTCCGTTCTCGAGAACGCTGATTCCGTACTCGGGTACAAAACATTCCATAATATCCTGAAAACATTAAGATTACACGGAAATTGTTTCTTGAAGTTCTGCATCTATTCAGTCCTTTGTTGAGTAATGACGCCGGACAAACCTCATTTCCAAACGGATTTTTTTACAAAACAACCTCAGCAGCCGATAATTTCCCAAAAATTGCCGGTTTATTGACGTTGGTCTGCGAATAGTGTATATTAAGCGACTGTAATTTTCTTAATTCCTTTTCCCCAAATTTTACCAATCTTCCGGCAATGAAATTCAAATCGAAAGCCGAAA
>JAITQV010000652.1 GCA_031288765.1 Planctomycetaceae bacterium | reverse complement strand
CTTTAAGGATTTGCTTGTTCGTTTGAGCGGCAAAACGCATAAACGCAACAAGCCTTATACGATGGGCATTTTACTTTCGGGATTCTTTGTTTTGCTACGAATATTCGATTTTCTAGAATTGTGCAACTACGACATCGGCAAGATCAAAGAAATTCGCAACATGATTCGGCGGGTTATTCCTCTTTAGGTGGTTGTAAGGAATACGGACTGCTCTATATAAACAATTCTATGAGATTCTAACAAATTGCAACACAATCTTTCGTGTTACAACAAGAAGAAGGTACGCAAAAAAACAAAAAAAGTTATCTCAAATACAAGACGAGACCAAGTTTTTGCGTATCTCTCTTTTACTTTCTTCCCATTTTGCGTCAAAATTCCCAACCCAAAAAAGAATTCTGCCCAAAAACATCTTCCAAAAAAAAATATTCCCCAAAACCAACTTCCTCCTCCAAAAAATGTGTAGATACTTTTGGCCGCAGTGTAGGGGCGAAAAATTTTTCGCCCCTACCACATGCGGAGCCAACGCAACCGTCCGTCAACAAAATTCCCAGTCGGTTAACGCCGACGCAACCCTTCGGCGAGAGGCTTTCACCCAACGGTTGCCTACCTTTGGAATTGTCAATCAAGAGGTAGGCAACTTCCTGCGAATTTTCCTTGCATTTACGCGAATTTCCGCGCAATATCCGCACTTTCCGCGTTAAAACTCTCCGCTAATAATGGGTTTTATCTGGCAATTTCAACGAAACGAGTTTCGCGGATTACGGTAACTTTGATTTCGCCCGGAAATTGGACTCGTTCCGCCAAAGAATGGGCAATATCATGACAAATTTGGGCGGCGCCTTCATCGGTTAATTGTTGAGCGTTGAGCAGCACCCGCATTTCACGCCCCGCCTGAACCGCATAAGCCTGTTCCACTCCCGGAAATTCATTGGCAATCGCCTCCAACTCCTCCATGCGGCGAACATAATTCTCCAACGATTCCCGCCGCGCTCCGGGACGCGAAGCACTGCACGCATCCGCCGCCGCAACAACAACCGTATAAGGATAATCAATTTTCGCATCCTCATGATGTCCCAACGCCGCTTGAACCACCTCCAACGGCTCGCCATAACGCTTTAATATGTCCGCCCCAATTTTGGGATGACCGCCTTCCGTCTCGTGATCCATCGCCTTGCCAATATCATGCAACAACCCGCAACGCCGCGCCAATTTTTCATTGAGCCCCAGTTCAACAGCAATCAGACCGGAAAGAAACGCCACCTCAACCGCATGACGGAGAACATTTTGACTATAACTTGTGCGAAAATGCAGCCTGCCGAGAAGATTGACCGTCCGCTCATTCAAACCGAAAATGTCAACTTCCTGAGCCGCTTCCTGTCCGGCTTTCTGAATAAACACTTGAATTTCACGGTTTGTTTCGCTGACAATTTCCTCAATTCGTGAAGGGTGAATCCGCCCGTCGGCAATCAACCGGTTCAACGCCAAACGCGCAACTTCCCGCCGAATCGGATCAAAACCGCTGACAATAACCACGCCCGGAGTGTCATCAATAATCATGTCCACTCCGGTGGCTTTTTCAAACGCCCGAATATTACGCCCTTCCCGACCGATAATTCGCCCTTTCATGTCATCGTTCGGAATATCCACCGTGCTGGTTGTTGATTCGGCGGTGTGCGGAGCGGCATAACGCTGTATCGCCCCAAGCAATGTATTTCGGGTCAAGACTTCGCAACGTTCCTTCAATTGTTTTTCATGGCGAAGAATCAACGCCCCCATTTCTTCGCTCAACTCCTTTTCAAGCTGTTGGAGCAATTCCGCTGTGGCTTCTTCCTTGCTCAAACCGGAAAATTCGTAAAGCGTCAACCGTTCCTTCTCAATTAGTTTGGAAAGTTCCTCGTTGCGGCGGTTGGTATCCTCTATCCGTTCCGTCAATTTGCGTTGGGTGCTTTCAACAAGTTTTTCCAATTTACGTTGGTCTTCCGCCTGTTTATCAAGAATATCCTGACGTTTGTCGAGAATACGTTCACGGTCATGAAGTTCCTTTCGGATTTTCCGAAATTCGTTTTCATTTTCTTCCTTCAATTGAATCGATTTCTCTTTACCCCGAAGTTCCGCCTCACGGATTGTGTTTTCGGCGTCGAGTTCGGCACGGCGCAAAATTTCTTTTGCCTTAATAACCGCATCCGCATGACGGCGCGCATCAATAAACCGAACACAAAAATAAGTCGTAACTACCGAAAGAACCGATGTAATTGCTGCTGTAACCCATTGTATTGTTTCCATAATGATTGCCTTTGAACGATTAGTTTCGAATCCCGAAAAAAGCAGACCAACCGAACAAAAAAACAATCGGAAAAACCGGAAACATCGTACAAACCGGAAAAAATCCCTACAGACAAATTCTTACAGGCATTACATCTCAATATATCAAGACGGAAGAACCGACAACCCGGCAAAAACGGAATTTCAGCATCAATGAAAAAATTCCGGCTATTCCCTGCCAAACGGAATAATTTTCGGCAAAGAAACCAAAGAAATCGGAAACAAGTTAAAACGGAATGGGATAACGTCTTGAAAATCAAAAAAATAAGCAATACATCGCCGTTCATTGATTTTTTTGATACGGTCTTACCGGCACCGGCAGAAAGTTTTTGGAACTTCATCAGGAAAAAAACCGGCAGGAAATAAAAAAATTCGGGAAAAATCATCGTTCAAATGAAGGTTAAATCAATGTCCGGCTTGCTTAAATTGCTTAAAAATCAACGCAATGTCAATAATACGTTTTCAGAAATTTCGATTGTTGCCGTATCGGCAATGCTTTATCCGAAAGATTCTGTTAAATCTTTACGGTGATATGTCATTCAACTTTCCTATTTTTTGTCAACGTTGGCAAAAACTTAAGGACAATTTCCATAATCATAAAGAATTTTTCAAAACACTGCAACATCCTTTATAAAAAAAAGTATTTATTCAGTCGGGTCGGTAATTGTTCGCCCGTTTTTACGATTAACAATTCAAGAGGTAGGCAACCCTTCGCCGAAGGTTTTTCACCCATGGTTGTGTTGGTGGGAGACGGCTTGTTCCAATTTCTAAAACTGTTTGCGTGAATCGTATTTTTTGCGTTTGCCCTGAAAGGGCGAAATAAGCTAGCCCGCCGCAACGCGGCGGGTTAATGTCCATAAACAACTATTAACGCCCTGAAAGGGCGACATATTAGTTGATAGGCGAACGGTTGCTGCGGGCTTAGAACAAAAATTTTTGGAAAAAATA
>JAITQV010000601.1 GCA_031288765.1 Planctomycetaceae bacterium | reverse complement strand
ATTTGCTCTTTTATCAGACAAATATTATTTCACACTGTTTAGTTGAGCACAAAATAAATAAGCATATAACAATTAAGACTAATTTTTTTGAACATAATCAATATCAATGAAAAGCAGTTTTGTTGAAATAGCGGAAAGATCAATCCCGTAAAGCCGAGACATTGCGTTACGGTATGCCTCCAACTGCGGAGCGTACATTTTTTGATGTTCCTCAATAAATTCCGCAAGATCACAAGTTTTATCGTAATGATCCGTTTTGTAATCAATAATTTCCAACCCAACCGTTTTTCCTTTTTCCCGAAAAATTACCAAGCGATCTATTGAACCGCGAAGCAACTGTTGATCATCCAAACGAACAACAAAACGGCGTTCGTGTTCCACATGGACAGTCCGGTTTTTCAGAACATAACCGGACAACGACAATGCGTTGCGGATATTCGGTTTACCGCAGGCATTTAAGAAAAAATCGACGGCTTCGTGCTTATCAATCTTTCCTTTTTTTCCCATGATTGCGGATTCAACAATTTGCAATAAAAAATCACGGTCTGGTTTTTCTTGATCCAGCCAAGGATTATTTCGTAAACCGTTTTCGAAACAAGCGTGAATTGCTGTTCCCCAAAGAAGCGCATCCTCTCGGCGGCGTTCCGAAAAACCGGATTTTGTTTCTTGTTTCAGTTCAAGACTTGAAGGCGAAACACGCTGAAGATTACGCCGAAACCGTTCAATTCTCTTTGCCAAAGAAAAATCCGGTAAATCTTGTTTTATAATTTGTTGCGGTATTGGTTCTGATTTTTTGAAATCCGATTCTTGATACCAATTTTCATTGCCGGTTCGGAACAAAATTTTTGATTCGGAATCTTCTTGCTGCGGTGCTAATCCGGCGCGTAAAATACCGGCAAATGTTTGCGGAAATGTTGTATCGCCGTTTTTTGATTTTGTCGGGGGCTTTTGAATAATCATTACCAATTCGTGTTTTGCCCGTGTTATTGCAACATAAAGCAATGAAAGCGATTCCTGTATTTCGTTCCGAACCCATTTTTCAAAGGCTTGTTTATACTTTTCGGGAAGAAGGGGCAGTAAGCCTTGAACAACGTAACGAATAACAAAATCCGCCGGCGATACGGGAGTTTTCCGTGCAACAATAATTTGCGGTGTTTTAGCAAGCAGTTTGCTGTCAAGATCAGGCAGAACGACAATATCAAATTCAAGTCCTTTGGATTTATGGATCGTCATAATCCGTATCGGCGATGCGGTAGGACTTTCGATTTTTTTTGTCCGAACCATTTTGACAAAGCGGTCAGTCCGAACACCGGACGCTGTTTTTTGAAACTGTCTTGCGAGTTCCGTTAATTTTTCGAGCCGTTGAAATTCACGCGGGTGGCACGCCGGAGCCAATTGTTTCGCAAGACGCTCCGTAACAATTCCGTATCCCTCGTTCACCAGCTCACATCGTAACCGTAACGAACAATAAATTGCCTGAAAATCGTCGCGGTAATCGGTTAGTTGCAAAAAATTTGCCAACGGTCCGTTGGCGAGATGAAACCGTGCTATTGTATCGCCGGGGTGATCCGCCAAAATCATTGCCGATAAAACATGTTGAACCGCCGCCGAATCGGTTAACGGATTTCCGCCTTCTTCGCTGGCTTCGATGCCCAACCGTTTCAGTCCGGCAATAAGCGGCGCAATTTCGTTATTATGTAACACAAGAACGCCGATTGTTGCGCCGGGACGTGTCCGGTGCAATTCGGCAATCCGGTCAACCGTATATTGTACGAATGTATTATCAGCATTCGTCTCTTCCTCTGCCGGTAAAGAATCGGTTTTGGAATGACGGTTTGAATCATCGGCGGACGGCGCTGTTTCAAGAATGCAATAGCCGGACAGATTTTTAGCGGTTTCATGCCGTTTGAATCGGGCGTTCCATATCTGAGCGGCTTCACGGTATTTTACCAGCGCGTCGTTTGACGCAATTGTTTCAAACAACTTGTTTACCGTCTCAATAATTACCGGACTGCTTCGAAAACTGGCGTCGAGCGATTCCGGCACGGTGTTGGCAAATTCGTTCTGAATTGTATCGAAAATTTCCGCAACCCCGCCGCGCCATGCATAAATTGCCTGTTTAACATCACCGACACAAAAAAAGGAACTGCTCGTTTTCGATGCCGTTTCTTTGGCAAAGGGACGGAGAATTTTCCATTGCGGTATTGAGGTATCCTGAAACTCGTCAAGAAGCAAATGATCGGTTCGGGCATCCATCCGATGCGCCAATGAATCAAGAGCCGGAGAAAAATCGTTACGTCCGAGCCGTTCCGTTATTTCGTCGAAACGGAAACCGCGTTCACGAAACAATATTTCATCGTAAGCCGAAACCACAAGATCAAGGAGTTGCCGTGTTGCGTTGGTTTGCCAAACGAGTTGGTTAATCAGAACCGTTTTTGCTTGTTTCACTAAATCCTGAATACAATAAAGCAAATCGCCGCCGAATTCTTTACGGTCAAACTTACATTCACCGGCAATAACATTTTGAACTAATGTTTTTTCTAAAAACGGCTTCCATTCTCTGTTCCAAGCGAGGCGGACAATTTCGTTGCGTGCGGCAACAAACTTTTTAGGTTCGCTTTTATCTTTATTTTTGGGGAGTTCCGCTGTTTGCAGCCGGTCGAGAATTTGCTGTAATTCCGTATCGCCAAGTTCTTTTTGCAACAATTCGCTGTGATTCCAGTTTTGCGGGGTACTTTCCCGAACAATCGGCATCAAATTTGTTGCAAGATCGAGAAGTTCCTGAGTAATACTCCGGTTTTGTTCGCCTTTTTGCAACAGATTCATTAATTTTGCCGCTTCGTTTTGGCGGGATTGGCTTAAAACGTTTCGAACCGCTTCGTTGAGATAGCGTGCAAAATCGGTCTCTTCCAGAATTGACCAACCGGGCGGAAGTCCGAGTTCCAATGCGAATGATGAAGCGATTTTATTGAAGAAAGAATCCAGAGTACAGATTCGGAGCCGATAGAGATTTCGTGCGAGTTTTGCGAGAATTTCCGCAAGGTTATCGGGCAGTTCGAGGAAACCGGCGAGTTCGCGGCGTTTTTCGGGGTTGGCAACGGCATCGGCGAGACGCAGTAAAATCCGGTCTAAAATTTCTCCGGCAGCTTTTCGGGTGAATGTGGATGCGAGAATCGTATCAATCGGATAGCCTTGAAAAACTATTTGCAGAAATTGATTGCTCAACCGGAATGTCTTACCGGAACCTGCCGAAGCACGAATAATAATGATATTAGACACAATATTTATTGCCCTTTCAGGGCGAAGGTTGTTGGTATATTTTAACCCGCCGCGTTGCGGCGGGCTGGCTTATATTGCCCTTGCAGGGCATAGGACAATATGCTATCTAATCCATACTATCTGATCCGGCGGTTGCGCTGCGCTTCGCTCCGCCCTACGGTTATGCTCATCTCGCCCTGCGAACTTAGGAAAAAGTCAAGAAGAGAAGGAGGTTTTCTTGTTTGATATTCCTCCATGCCCAAAAAAATTACTGAAATATTGCGTATTTTCTATTTTTGAGAATAAGGTTTATCTTGCGCAATTGCTCAACATACGACAAAATAGAGCCTATTACCGCCTAACGTACACGGCATTGGAACTGAATAACCCCAAATTCACCCGGTTTGAGCGGATCCGTAATTTCAAAACGAAGCGTAAAAGAACCGCTGTCATTCGCCTGTACAACAAAACCCGATTTCAATGACGATAACGCCGTTTCCGGTAAAAATTCAAGCCGTGTTGTCAAATTGTCCAATATCGTTACGTTCCCGATAACCTGCGTGCCGACATTGTCAAACCGAAGCGTAAATTCGATAACCTCCCCCGATTGTGCCGATTGTCTCGATGCGGTTTTGATAAGCCGAAGCTTTGAAGTCTTCGATTCGTCTTCAATCTGGAAAAAACTCTCCGCTCCTTCTTCCGCTGTTGCTTCCATCGGCGCCAAAATATTCATTTGAACTTTGATTCCGCCGGTTCCCTGCCACGCTCCGGCAAACACTCTTCCCCTCGTAAGATACGCCAATTCCCCCAACCCGATAAATTGTTGTCTTAACAGGTTCGAATAATACATCGCCGATTCAAAGTTGCTGTATGTGCCGAGTCCTTGTGTTATGCCGGCTCCGGTGCTTTTCTTCAATCCCCCAACACCGCTCAATTGGGTTCGGGTTCGGGCATAACCGGATTTCGTTTCCTGAACCGTATAACCCAATTGTTCTTTCCCCCGATCAATATTCAAAGAGCATTGACCGTCCGTCCGTGATAACGCCGTAATCTGCGCGTTATTGAGAACCCCTTCGATTTGACGCACCGCCCCAAAACGCGGCGCATAAAGAAAAACACGGTTCGACGGTTCCACCAACGTCCGACCATCCAGCGTGTCAAAATGCGCCACCGTATCTTCCGTTTCAAGATTCCGAACCGTCCAATCCTCTTCGACAATCGTTTTGGCAAGACCGTCCCCGCCGTCCGCAAGATATTCCGTTTGCCGAGCCGTTCCGGTATTCGGGGGAAACCGCCCCTGCAATTCCTGCCGTTCCGCAACTATCTTGACACCCCGTTCCGCCAGCGAAGGATCAACCGTCAAAACATCCGCCTGCCCGAAAACAGCCGAAGCACACAACAATACCCCAATCATTGAAACAATCTGAAACCGCATAAGGCATTACCGTATTGGTTAATAAGTTTATTAATGAAAATCATATCACCCTGAACTTTTTTCTTACCGCACGGGTATTGCCGGTTTTCCGGCGGCAACAGGAATTTTCCGATGCGGGGTATTTTGGTAACGGGTTACTTCATAACGGTTTGACGGAGTTTTGTCAAACGCCGCCCATGACGGCGAACCATAGAAAAACGCCGGATCGGTTGCTCCAAGCGTATTGGGAATCCGCCCGCCGATGCGAACAATCGCCACCGGTTGTCCCATTGTTGCGGCAACTGCAACCGGATTAAAACCGCCGGCAATATCGGTTGAAATTTGCGTGCCGGAATCGCCGCGTATCGGCATTGCCGTTTGCGGATTTTCGAGATAAATCACACGCGTAATGAACTTCCCGTCCAACGCCAGTTCGATGTCCTCTTGAGTAATATCAATCCGAATCGGAAATTCCAACTCCAGACCTTGCGGCGGATAAGTCCGGGCAATAATTTTAACAGTCGGAAAAACTTCCCGTCCGGGTTGGAACGGAATATCCGTAATACGCAACCGGTAATCATTGCCGACAATAAGTCCGACGGCATACGGAGTTGTTTGGCGTTGAACGAAATGGTCGTTGACGGGAAAAGCAATCCTGCAACCTTCGGGAGCGTTAATTTTAACCGGCTGAAAATAACACGGAACCGCAGAACCTTGATAATTCGCCGGAAAATGGGTCGGCTCATTTACCGGCAACCCCGCCGGATTGACCGGAAGACTTCCCGAATAACCGGAAAAAGGCGCAACAGGACTCTGTGCGTATAACACCGTTATAAAAAGAAACGCGGTAATCGTATAAAATACCTTGATCATTGGCAATAAGTAGTCCGTTGTTTATCACTCAGGAACTTATGTAAAAACCGGATAATAAACAACGGACAACGATTAACGGACGAAACTTAATTTTAATCAGGGAGCCAAAGTCGGGCTTTGTTGTTGTGTTTGGGGTTGCGGTTGCGGTTGCGGTTGCGGTTCTGCCGGTGCGGTTGTTTGGGGTTGCGGTTGCGTCTGAGCCGCCAACTGCTGCAACTGCGAAGTATAATGCGGGTGAAGCAGAATATTTTGCGGATTAACTCCAATCGGAGCTACCGGAGCCGGCATCAACACGGGTCTCGGCGCGGCGGGAATTGGTTCGGTACGAACAATCGGATAGCGGTTCGGAGTGTGGGCGCCTTGCGGGAGTTGCGGCGGTCCCGGAATTCCTGTGGACGTTTTTGTCATCGGAGTTCCGTAAGGCGGAATATTCACGCCGGAAATTGTGTTTTGCGGAATTGTTGAACCGTTAACCGGAAACGCCCCTGCCGATAAACCGTTTGGGAAACCGTTGGCAAACGCCGGACTTCTTGTGGACAAGCGTTGTTTTTCCGCCACCGTATTGCTCAAATCTTTATTACCCATCCGAATCACGGCAAGAATTGCCCCGCGGTTGCTTGCTTCCACGATAGGATCAACTCCGGGTTCCAGTTGTGTATTGACCAATGTTCCCACTCCTGCCATTGCAAGCCCTTGGTATTCGGGATTGGGCAGGTACACGACTTTTGTGATAAAGTTGCCGGAAAACACTTGGTCGAAATCGTTATCGGTAAATTCAACCGGAATGGCGTTATGAGCCAAGAAGGCTTGTGTTCGAGCCATTGTCGGCGCAATTTCGAGAGTCGGATACAGTTCTTTTCCTTGCCGTCCGGGGATATTCGATATTTTGAGCCGGTAAACCGCGCCTTGACCGAAGTCGTGTGTTGCCGGACAAACACGCGGCTCGGAATCGAATGTTCCGGGAATTTTTTCGTCCCAGTTAATCGTCAACGATTCCAGACCGATAAAATTGATTTGCGATGTCGGAACAACCGGCGGAATTTGATACGGAACCGGCGGCGGAGTTGCCGGAAAAGCCTGCGGCGGAGTTGGGAACGGAAGTTCCGGTTGCTGGGCGGCGGCAGGCATTCCTTGTCCGCTTGGCAGAGAAATAGGTTGATACGATTCCGGCACCACACCAGGTCCCGGACCATCCACACCATAAGCCCGATAAGGCGATTGGTTAAATCCTCCGGTCAGGATAGGACCTTGGCATCCTGCCAATACCGCGAGAATTGCTAAATAGGAAAAACTATATCGCATCAGGTTTCCTCCCCTTTTACGAAATGGTGCAAATGTCCGTTTTATACTAATTGCGGCAAATGCGGATTTTTGATGATAGATCTTTGTAGATTTATTCATGGGAAGTTCCAATTGCACTGGACAGGGGGTGCTTTTTTTCCTACAATCCCGTCCGCCTTCCCCAGTTTACTCCCTGTTTTGGCTGTTGAGGCGAAACAATTGGTCTTCTAATCCTAATATTTCGGTTATTTCCCATGCAATACTTTTGTAATTTCCTCAGAATTGCGAATCCTTGCCGAAAAAGCGGTAAAAAGTTTCCGTGTTTATTTTATTTTGTTTTTTTGGTATTGGGTTTTTATATTTGTCAGGGGTTATTGGGGGGTGTTTGGGCGAAGGACGATACAACGGCGGATTTCGGGGGCAACTATTTAAAGCAATCAATTGCACGATTATTGTCGGTGAAGACATTGGAGAGTGATATTCGGATGGATATTTATATTGACGGCGTGGAATATTCCGCCCGCGGACGTTATGAGGAGCAGGCGTTGCCGAAACCGTTGGCGGGGGAATTTTTGCGTTCGATGTACCGGTTGGATATTAACTTCCTTACAAACATCCCAACCGCTCCGGGGTCAGAACCCAACCGTATGACGGTCGTTTGTCATCTTTCGGAAGACCGTGAGCAAAGTCAGATATGGCAATATAAGTCGGTTGAGGGGGAAAAGACGTTTAATATTATCAGGATTTCTCCGGTGGAAAGGGCTATTAAGGAATCGAAGAGGGAGCCGCGGTTTACGCAAATCAGTGAAGTTTGTAATTTGGGCGGTTTAGCGGGGCAATTACGCCAAATTGACCGGTTTTATGAATTTACGGCGTTGGCTCAACCGGCAACACTGGACGAGGACGGTTCGATAGAGGTTTGGAAGATAGCCGGAGTTCTCCGTCCGCAGCATTTTGACGGATTGGTCAAGCAATTTGGGGGATTGGACAAGAAGGGGCAATATCCTGTTGATTTTCCTTCGGACATTGAGATATGGATAGGTTACGGGGACGGATTTCCGTATAAAATTCGGTATCTGAACCGTCCGTCTGAAAAATCGGCAAAACGTAAGCTTCTTTTGCAATCATCTTATTTCAACGTCTTAATGAACGGGGAGGAAATTCCGTTGGTTCGGTTTGCCGCGTTTGAGCAAGGCGAACAGCTGGAAGGAGTTTTTGGTTTTAAGGACATTACGGATTTGTTTATTGAATCATTGGGTCTTTAAGGTCAAAAGTATTTACACATTTTTTGAATAGTTGTTGCCTAATTTTTGGAATTTGTTATGGTATGGCAGTATGCTTTAAATACTTTTCTGAGTAGTATTCCGTTGTTTGTGACGGTAACAGATTCCGTACCACTTTTTGTTATACATTACACGGCGAGTAAGTTCTCTTTTTTGAAGAGTTGGAATTTTAGGGACGTTCTTTTTTCTAACTCACATTTGTATTTTGTCGGCGTATTTTCCAGTGTTCGATACGGTAACAGGCTTCGTTGATTGTTTGGGGCGGACGTTCCGTGAATTCCTTGACGATAAGTTCGGTATAAGGTTCCAAGGCGCTGGAATGGGTGTGTTTATTGTAGTCATAAATACCCTCCAATCCGCGAGTACGATAAAGACTCAACACTTTTAATACTGTCTTTTTGGAACAGTTGGCGAGGGGGGGAATATGTTCGGCAACCACGCCGCTGCTATGAAACGCAAGAATGGTCATGCGTTGACGAATGGCGGAGTGAGGATGATGGTAACGTTCATCTTGAATCACCTCAATATCCTGATCGCTATAAAATATGTTAAGCATTAAGAAATCTCCATGAGGGTAAAAGTAAAAAAGGAATAGTAAAGTAACTAAGGAATTGTAATGATTTCCCAAAAAATTAAAAGAGCAATTTCAAAACGTGGAAAGTATATTGATCGAATTTTATTTTTACCAATATTGTGTCCCTACGGGACACGGATTATTTTTTACATTATTTTCTACCAACATCTCGTCCCTAACGGGACGAAATATTAGCTGATAGTGAATAGTTCGCAAGCGGAATTTTACCATTCCGTTAGGAAATCCGCTTGCGAAGGTTTTAGTCCCGCAAGG
>JAITQV010000533.1 GCA_031288765.1 Planctomycetaceae bacterium | reverse complement strand
TATTAACTGCATAATTTGGGTTGGTTTTTCCTATTTTTCTTTGTGAACACCCATTTCTTCAGAATACCACAATTATTTGTTGAAAATCTTTTTGCGAACCTGTTTTCAAATTCGTTTTTAATTGCTATGATTTAATAAATAGACTTTTTATTTTGTGGTATAATAGTTTATTGTATTGATTTTCGGCAATTTCAATCAACAGTTTTTCCAAAAAGCGGAGAGTTCCTTTGAAACGTGCAATTATCAGCGACATCCACAGTAACCTGGAAGCCTTCGAAGCAGTGTTGGAACACATTGCTTCACAAAATATTACTGAGATTTATTGTCTCGGTGATTTGGTGGGTTACGGACCAAACCCAATCGAATGTATCGATTTAATGCGGGAAAAAGGTCATTTTTGCCTTCTCGGTAATCACGACCAAGCCTCACTTTTCGATCCGGAAGGATTCAACAATAGCGCCGAACGGGCTATTTTCTGGACACGGGATCAATTGGAAAATATCCGTGTTCCCGGCGCAAATGAACGTTGGGATTTTCTCAACGAATTGCCCCGACTCCACCGTGAAGACGACATTTTATATGTTCACGGTTCGCCGCGCAATCCGCTCAATGAATATGTTTTTCAAGATGATATTTACAACGAGCGTAAAATGGAACGTCTTTTTGCGGTTATTCCCAAATATTCGTTTCAGGGGCACACGCACGTTCCGGGAATTTTCACGGAAGATCGTGAATTTTTTACTCCGGACGATATTCACGGAAAATACACGTTGGGCGCTAAAAAATTAATGATTAATGTCGGTTCTGTGGGGCAGCCGCGCGACCGTGACCCAAGAGCCTGCTATGTTGTTTTGGAAGACTTGACCGTAACTTATCACCGAATCGAATATCCTCTCGAAAAAACAATCGAAAAAATCCTGCAAATCAAAGACCTTGATAATTATTTGGGTTATCGGCTTCGGGATGGAAAATAAAAACGGTCGGATCATTTACCGGACTCCCGCAAAATACTTTGTAAAATACTTTATTTTTTTCTTTAATTTCCTTTGACACCATGCGTTTTACTTTAGGTCAAGAGCTTCGACAAGAACAAAAACAAATCCTGACCCAACGAATGATCCAATCAATGGAGATTCTTCAGTTGTCAATGCTGCAACTAGAGGAACGGATTGATAAGGAATTGAAAGAAAATCCCGTGCTTGAACTGGATATGGATCCCGCCGGTCAAACAGAAAATTCCGGTGAAGAGTCCTTCGAAGGAACCAACACAACAGAAACCGAAGAAACAGAAACAAGCTTTGAATATGAACCGGAAATCCGGTTTGATTCGGCTTCCGATTCCAAAGAGGAATTTCAAATTGCGGATGATTTTGCGCAGAATTATTCGGACACCATTGACGAATTACCGGCGCGGTCGCAAAATTGGCTTGAAGATCAAAACGAACGCCGCAATGATGTTTTTGCCAATATTCCTTCGCCGTCCCAAACTCTTCAGGAATATCTCATAGAACAACTGGGGTGGTTTGATCTTTCTCCGCCGGTTCGTGCGATGACGGAACGAATTATCAATTATCTTGATCCGAACGGTTATTTTCCTTTTGAACTCAACGATTTTCTCGGCGCGAACCAAACTCCCGAAGAATTGACACTTGCGGCGGAGGCGTTGGAAATTGTCCGTAAGCTTGATCCGTCCGGTGTTGGCGGCAGGGATTTGAAAGATTGTCTTTTGCTCCAGATTCGTCCCGGCATGCCCAATACCGATATTTTACGAATATTAATATCATCGCATTTGGAAGATATTTCGGCAAACCGGTTGCCGCATATTGTTCGGGTTACGGGTTTTTCTTTTGAAACGATTCAGGAAGCGATTATGGAGCTTCGGCATCTCAACCCTCGTCCGGGAGCCGATTTTTATGCGGAATCTGCTGCGGTTATTATTCCTGATGTTATTGTCGAAAAAAATGATGAAGGGCGATATATTGTTCGGATTGAGGAAGGGCGGCGTTCGCAGCAGCTTCATGTTAGCGGTTGTTATCGGGAGTTGATGAAAGATCGGGGAACGGAAAAAGGAACGCGGGATTATATTAAACAAAAGGTCGGTTCCGCCCAATGGTTGATTGAGGCGATTGAGCAACGCCGAACAACATTGCGAAAAGTTTCGCAAGCGATTGTTGATCATCAGGTTGATTTTTTTGAGATTGGACCTCATGCGTTGAAGCCGCTGAAAATGCAGCAAATTGCGGATATTGTTGGGGTTCATATTACGACGGTTTCGCGGGCGTGTGATGAGAAATGGATGATGACACCGCAAGGTGTTTTTCCGCTGAAACGGTTTTTTAGTGGTGCGTTAGCGGCATCGGACGGCGGGGAAGAGGTTGCTCAGGACGCGGTACGCCTCAAGTTGCGGGAAATTATCGACAAAGAGGATAAACATGATCCGTTGAGTGATGATGCTCTTGTTAAATTGCTTGACGATGCCGGAATTCGAGTGGCGCGGCGAACCATTGTAAAATACCGGCAGATTATGAATATTCCGAGCAGCCGGAAACGGAAAATATGGAATACATAATTGCCGGAAAAATAAAAATATCTTATCTATTTGTCCTTTGTTAAACAATGACGCAAGAAAACTTCATTTTTTCTTAAGCCAGTAGGGTAGGATGTGCATAACCGGCGGACGTTTGCCAACAAAAGGTAGGCAACCCTTCGCCGAAGGGTTGCGTCGGCGATAGCCGACCAGTACATTTCTTGTTGTCGGCACGCCGACAACGCAATCGTTCGGCGAACGATTGCCTACCTTGTGAACGTTTATGCACATCACCCCCTTGCGGGGTTAAGACCATTTTTTACAACGTTTTTGCTGCCAACTTGTCGTCCCTAACGAGACGGACATATTTTGATAGAATTATGAACCATCGTTAATTTCCATTACTCCTTGTAAAATTTCAACCGTTTACGGTAAATGATTGAAATTTTGCGAAACTCTAAACATGAAAGGTTACTTTTATGAACA
>JAITQV010000475.1 GCA_031288765.1 Planctomycetaceae bacterium | reverse complement strand
AGAAATAAAAGCGACGAGAGTGATAATGAGACCTTTGATTCCGACGAAACACCAAGAGTTCACCCAAAACATACGTCACCTTATTCGGCGGACGCTTTGAAATTCGAGGTCAAACGCGGCGGTGAAAAAACATTTGATTTTACAGTAGAACGCCCCGATAAGCCGCAGAACAAAACGAAACGTTAAACATTAGTAATTATTCAGTAGAATGTTTTTCTCAAAAGTTTGTAATCAAGAGGTAGGCGATGTTTCGCCGAAACGTTGCGTTGTCGACTTGCCGACAACAAGGAATGTACAAGTCGGCTATCGCCGACGCAACCGCTACGGCGAGCGGTTGCCTACCCTATAAATTTTTAATCGTAGAATAGGCAAGTGGTTGCAAACAGACTGTTACCGATTTTCTTGCAACCGAATCAACACACTTTCACGATGAGCGGTTAATCCTTCTTTTGTTGCGAGAATTTCAATATCCGGCGCTAATTGCGATAAACCGTTGCGGTTAAAAGACAGAATACTGTTTGCCCGCAAAAAATCGTTGCAGGTCAAACCGCCGGCAAACCGTGCGGTTCCGCTTGTCGGCAAAACATGAGAGGGTCCCGCCGCATAATCGCCCGCCGCTACCGGAGTGTAATTCCCAAGAAACACCGCACCGGCACAAGAAATTTTGTCCGCTAATTCTTCGGCGTTTTCTGTTGCGATATGAAGATGTTCCGGCGCAATCTCGTTTGTGAACCGGCATGCTTCATCGGCATCTTTTGTGAGAATAACCGCGCCGAATTCTTCAAGACTTTGTTGCGCTAATTTTCCGCGTTCGAGTTTATTGAGTTGTTCTTCGATTGCCTGAACGGTTGCGTCCAGAGCGGCGGCGTCCCAGCCGATTAAAATACCGGTTCCCGGCGAATGTTCCGCCTGAGCCAGAATATCGTAAGCGGTGTACACCGGATTTGTCGAGGCATCGACAATAACAACAACTTCACTCGGTCCGGCGATAGAATCAATATCAACTTCGCCATAGACAAACCGTTTTGCCAGTGCAACAAAAAGGTTTCCGGGTCCGACGATTTTGTCCACTCCGGCAATTCCTTCAACACCATAAGCAAACGCCGCAACACCTTGTGCGCCGCCCATTCGGTAAACTTCCGTGATACCGAGTTCGTAACATGTTGCCAGCATATCGGTATTGTAGGCGCCGAACTCCGTCGGGGGAGCCATTACCGCAATCTCCCGAACTCCGGCAACTTGCGCCGGAACCGCCGTCATCAAAACGGTGGACGGATACGCCGCCGCTCCGCCGGGAACACAAATCCCCACCCGCCGCAAAGGACGATACCGCTCCGCAAGATAACCGCCCGGACGTTCCACACGGACATTTTTATGCAAAATTGCCTGTTGAAATTCACGGATATTATTACGTACACGGCGGACGGCATCCAGAAACTTTTTATCCGATTTTTGTACCGCAGCCCGAAGTTCTTCCGCCGGAACACGGAGTTCCTCCGCCGTCAGGGAAACACGGTCAATTTTATTGACGTAATCCAGCAACGACGGCAAACCGTGTTCTTCAATTTCCTTACAAATCCGCCGAACCACTTGAGCCGGAGTGAGGGGTTCGCCGAAAATTTCAAGAGTTCGTTGCCGGCTTGCGGCACTAACCACATCGCCGCGCGGACTTAATTTCGCCCGCAAAAGACGCATCTTGGTTAAAACATCCTCATTGCGTGAATCAATCCGAAGTATTTGCATTTTTTAAAAATTGTTGTCAAGTTGGTTGTTTTGATTGCCGACCGGCAAGCGACCGTGAATTACCAATCAAAAGGCAGTCTACAGATTATGCAGATTTTGCCTATATCGGCAAGCAGCCATGGGTGAAAACCCTTCGGCGAAGGGCTTTTACCCAACGATTACGTCGGCGTTAGCCGACCAATTTTTGTTTTTGATTTGGAAATCAAAAGGTAGGCGACCTTTCGCCGAAAGGTTTTCACCCACGGTCGCTTGCCGATAGGCAATCAAAATAACCAACATGGTATAAACTCAATGTCGGCTGATGCCGACGCAACCGCTACGGCGAGCAGTTGCCTACCTTTTGAATTGTTAATCACAAGATAGGCGAACAATTGCCGACCTGACCAAATAGATACATAAATACATTATTAATGTATTGTGAACGGGATTGGTTTATTGCTGACGTCAAAACATTCAATTTCAAGATGCTCGGGCCAAACATCCGGTTGAGCACGGATGACAATCTCTACATTGCCCTCATGCTCAATAGTCGCTAATTCAATACGTTTTTTATTGTTCAGATATTCGACAACATCGTCCGCAAGAATCACACGAATTTTGGCAATATTGGGATGCTGCGACGCCAAAACCAATGCACGAAAAACCTCCAACGCCATACTTTCCGGCGATTTGACCACGCCGCCGCCATGACAACACGGACATTCCTGATACACGCTTCGTTTAAGCGACGGACGAACTCGCTGCCGAGTCATCTCAATCAACCCAAAAGGACTCGTGCGCAAAATCTTGGTTTTGGCACGATCCCGCCGAATCGCATCACGAAGTGTTCGCTCGACATTGCGCCGGTGTATTTCTTTTTTCATATCAATAAAATCATTGACAATCACTCCCCCAAGATCACGCAACCGAATTTGCCTTGCGATTTCTTTTGCGGCAATGAGATTCATTTGATACGCGGTTTCTTCGGCGTTATCTTCCGAACGAAAACTGCCGCTGTTAACATCAATAGCAACCAACGCTTCGGTCTGATCGATTACAAGCGAACCGCCGCCCTTTAACGGAACCCGACGATGATTGATCCTCGAAATTTCCTTATCAATCCCGAATTTGTGAAAAATCGGCTCTTTACCTTCGTAAAGCTGCAACCGATTGATATGGCGAGGCATTACGAATTGCAAAAATTCTTTCGCCCGCTCAAATGCCGCCGGTTCATCGATGATGATGGAATCAATTTCCGAACTGAAAATATCGCGAATTGTCCGGGTGATCATATCGCTTTCTTCATAGATATCAATTGGAGAAGGCATCTTATTCAAACGGCGAACAATGACTTTCCAAAGTCTCATAAGATAAGCGAGATCGCGTGAGAGTTCTTTTTGTGTTCGGTCGGCGCCGGCGGTTCGCACGATAAATCCCAGTCCTTTGGGAGGCTGCAAACCGCTCATCATATCGCGTAATTTCCGGCGCAACGATTCATCTTCGATTTTGCGCGAAATACCAACTCTTCCCAAAGAGGGCATCAACACAAGATAACGCCCCGGAATGCTGATATAAGTCGATAAAGTTGGTCCTTTATGACCGATACCTTCTTTGATCACCTGAATAAGAACTTCATCACCGCGTCGGAAAACTTCCTGAATTGGCGGTTTGAAGCGTGGTCGGTTATAATTGGCTCCGTCGTCGGCGGGGGAATTTCTGGTATTTCGGTCATCGCGGCTATTCCTGCCGGCTTCTTTTTCCGCCCAACCGGGAACCTGCCGAAAATAACACGATTCAACATCACTAATATGAAGGAACCCATTGCGTCCGATTCCGAAATCAACAAACGCTGCCTGAATACTTGATTCTATATTAACAATCACACCTTTATAAATATTACCGACGTAATTATTATGGGCGGTGCGTTCAACATAAAGTTCTTCGAGCAAACCGTTTTCGACCACTGCAATCCGGCATTCTTCCGGTTGCCGGACGTTAATTAACATTTCCTGTTTCATTCTTTGCCTTTCCTCACGGCGGGAAAGCGCATACGTTTACTTTTCTTGAATCGGGGTTTCTTCAGTCAATCGACATCGAACCCGTTTTGGAAAAATACTTTTGAAAAGTTCTTTTTCAAGCCCGAGAACCTGAAGGATTTCCCGAATACCGGCTTCCGGACCGTTTTGTGCTAAAATTTCTACGGTCAACTGTCCGGTTTCCTGAGAAAATCGGAGTTCATTTATTGCCGCACGGGCATTGACGAACTTACCGTTGGATTTTTCTGCGATGACCGAATCTGCCGACAGAAAGGCGGAAATCCGGTTTACGGTTTGCGGACAAAGTTCTTTTGGGACGGTAATTTCAAACGTTGAGGATGCAAGTTTTGCTTTTGTTTCCTGTTTATCGAGTTGTCGTGCCGAATAGAAATCCAATCCCTTAACCGAACAACGATTTAAGTCGGTAAGTAGAGTGGTCGGGTCAACCGGTTGTTGGGCGGACTCGTTTATTTCCAATTCGAGAACTTCATCGAAACCTTCAACTCCCAGAGCCAATGCGGAAGGAAGACTCATCTTGATTTTCGGATGAAAACCGCCGCTCATTGCCAATGGAAGCCGGGCACGCCGGAACAGCAATTCAAAAGAACGCATTAAATCCTTGTGTCCTATGTATTTGAGATTTCCCGATTTGCCGAAGCGAATACGTATGCGTTGTCGAACCATAGGTTCGTCCAAACTTCGGCGAACGCCGTTGGTTGCCGAAGTCATTCAAAATTAAAAATTGATTTGTTGACAAAGCCGAGCCGTTTTTCGGCTCCGCTCAAAAAATACACTATTTTTACAATTAATTCTTTTATTTTTACCGTTTTCACTTATTGAATGAATCATTGTAGCGAAAAAAGATTGTTTTGCAATGAGGATATCCGAAAAATGTGTGAAATTTTGGATTCTTTGGAGGTAGGCGGGAAAAAGAATCATTGCGGGAACACTGATACAACCTTTTGGCGAAAGGCTTTCACCTACAACCGCCTACATTTTTGATTTTCTAATCAAAAACAAAAACAACCTAAAAATCGGACAATCACAAGGTCGGCAACCATTTGTTGGCAAACTTTCGACGCGTTCGCCAAAACGCGCGACGCGTTTGCCTCTCCGCGTGACGCGTTTGTGCCCCCGCGTGACGCGTTTGTGCCCACGCGTGACGCGTTTGTGCCCACGCATGACGCGTTTGCAAGAACGCGTGGCGCGTTTGCAAGAACGCGTGGCGCGTTTGCAAGAACGCGGGACGCGTTTGCAAGACCGCGGGACGCGTTTGCAAGACCGCGGGACGCGTTTGCAAGACCGCGGGACGCGTTTGCAAGACCGCGCGGCGCGTTTGCCCCTCCGAACAACACGTTTATCTTTCTGAACGGCGTATCTATCTTGAAAATTAAACGGGTCATAGTTTTAAGGTATTCGGTTTGGACAATAGGGCTCTCAACCTTCTTTCAACCCTATTGTCGGGGCAAAACATTGAATAGACACAATAGACCACTAAACACCAAACAATACAGTAGGGGAGATTTTAGTTAATAGTTTATAGTGGATAGT
>JAITQV010000423.1 GCA_031288765.1 Planctomycetaceae bacterium | reverse complement strand
AAAAACGAATTTGAAAACAGGTTCGCAAAAAGATTTTCAACAAATAATTGTGGTATTCTGAAGAAATGGGTGTTCACAAAGAAAAATAGGAAAAACCAACCCAAATTATGCAGTTAATACCGGGTTGGTTTTGAGGGAAATTATTTGCTGTTGAGGTTGTTTCGTTCGGAGAAATCAGGTTGAAATTAAGGTCGGCGGAAACAATTACCATATATTGGGGCAAATTCCGTTGGAATATTACATTGTAATACTACATTGGAATATTACCGTTGGAATAGTACAAACGTTTCACGGAGAGTTATTTCGCCGAAAGCTGTTTTGCAAGACGGTAAAGATTTTCCGCAGTAAACCCGAAATGTTTCATCAACACCTCCGCCGGCGCACTCATTCCAAAACCGGTCATCCCAAGAAATAAACCGTCCTCCCCAAGATATTTACGCCAGCCCTGCTCAACCCCAAGCTCCACACCAATACGATTTTTCACCGCCGGCGGTAAAACTTCATTGTGATATTCAACCGGCTGCCGTTCAAATAATTCAAAACAAGGAATACTGACAACACGCGCCTTAATTCCTTCGGCGGTCAATTTTTCCCAAACTTCCAAACAAAGCCCAACTTCGCTGCCGGTTGCCAAGAAAATAATCTGCGGAACCGAAGCACCCGAAGTTCCCGCTTCTTTGGCAAGAATATATGCTCCCTTCGCCGTTCCTTCAGCAGAACCAAACCGCGTCCGGTCAATCGTCGGCAGATTTTGCCGCGTAAAAATCAAAACCGAAGGCGTTTCCTTCAACCGAATCGCCGCCTTGTACGACTCGCTCACCTCATTGGCATCCGCCGGACGAAACACCGCAACATTCGGAATCGCCCGAAGCGACGCCAAATGTTCTACCGGTTGATGTGTTGGTCCGTCTTCGCCCACGCCTATTGAATCATGCGTAAAAATATACATTGCCGGAATTTTCATCAACGCACTAAGACGAATCGCCGGACGAAGATAATCCGCAAACACAAAAAAGGTCGCACAATAAGCACGCAACCCCGATAATGTCAGACCATTGGTGATTGCTCCCATCGCATGTTCCCGAATACCATAATGAAAATTGCGTCCTGCCGGAGTTTCCGGGCTGAATTCGCCGGCTCCGAGAAAAGTTAAACCGGATTTATTTGACGGAGCCAGGTCAGCCGAACCCCCAAGTATCCACGGTAATTTGCCCGCCAGCTGATTAAGAACCTTACCCGAAGACACACGGCTCGCCATACCTTTGGAATCCGCCGGAAACGGTTTCATGTCGGAATCCCAATCGTCGGGAAGTTCTCCGGCGGCAATTTTGGCAAGTTCTTCCGCCTGCTCTTTGAAGTGTCGGCGGTATTCATCGAATTGCTTATTCCACTCCGCCCGCAACTTCGTACCGCGCCGCCCGATTCCGTCCGCAAATAGTTGATACACTTCCGGCTCAACCGCAAACTTTTTCTCCGGATCAAATCCGTAAACCTGTTTTGTTGTTTTTACTTCGTCTTCGCCAAGCGGGGCGCCGTGTGCTTCGTGAGAACCGGCAAACTTGGGAGAACCAAAACCAATCTGACTCTTCACAATCACCAATGTCGGTCGGTCGTCCGTTTTTCGGAACGTTTCAACGGCTTGCCTCAATGCCGGTAAATCGTTCACATCGTCCACCCGCAGCACATTCCAGCCGTAAGCCCCGAAACGTTTGCCGACATCTTCGGTAAACGCCAAATTCGTACTGCCTTCAATCGTAATTTTGTTATCATCGTAAAACCAACAGAGATTGGAAAGTTTAAGATGTCCGGCAAGCGAGGCGGCTTCCGCACTGATGCCTTCCATCATATCGCCGTCGCCGCAAACGGCAAATACACTGGAATCAAACAATTTGTGTGCCGAACTATTGTACCGTCCGGCGAACCATTTAGCGGCAACCGCCATTCCAACACTTGCCGCAACTCCCGCCCCCAACGGTCCCGTCGTAACCTCAACACCGGAAACATGACCGTATTCGGGATGACCGGCGCAACGGCTTCCGAGTTGGCGGAAATTTTTGATGTCGTCCAAAGAAACTGCCGGTTCGGAGGTTGGTTTGTGTTGGGCGTCCAACTGTTTTACGCCGGAAAGATGCAGCAATGAATAGAGCAGCATGGAAGCATGACCTGCCGAAAGAACAAAACGATCACGCCCAAGCCAGGCGGGATCAGCCGGATCGTATTTTAATATTTCGTTGAACAGAAGATAACCGAGCGGTGCGAGAGCCATTGGGGTTCCCGGATGTCCGCTGTTGGCTTGTTGTACGGCTTCCATAGAGAGGGTTCGGATGGTATCAACGGCTTTTTTTTCTGTTGGAGTCATCGAAAATGTCATAGGGCATATTCCTGATTATAAAGGATTGTTGTTAAGAGGATTATTGACATAACGGAATGCGGGTATTATAGTTTTTTTCTATACGGTTGCAAGTAGTTCTGTCCGCTTTGCCGAAATAACAAACAACACTTTTGGGGCAATTCCGCTTAAATACAACAAATTGATTATGTTTTTTCCGCAAAGTCAGTTCAAACCTGTTTTCATTCTTTTTTATGTATTGGTTGCGGCATCTGTCTGGAAGTATTTTTCGATTCCGGTGATAACGGATTCTTTCGATAACGATAAAGCGGCTTTTTTTTGGCTTGGGACATATCCGTTAATTGGTTCATTTTTGTTGTTTGGGCTGATACCGATGGGCATTATCCGGTATGTATTCCGTGAACATCTTGCGGATTACGGACTTCGGCTTGGTATTCTGTTGCGCACTGTCCGTTCATTTTTGTTGGCGGCGCCTGTAGTAATTCTTATTGCGGTTTTAACGGGTTATGATGCGGCGTTTTTTGATGTTTACCCGTTGAACGAAACAATCCGTCCGCAAAACACCCGCATTGGTTATTCCGTGTTTATGTTGCATGCGTTTATTTATTTGGGGTATTATTTCGGCTGGGAATTTTTGTTCCGCGGTTTTTTACAACACGGTCTTTCGGAGCAATGCGGCATACCGACGGCGATTTTGATTCAGACGTTAGCGTCAACGATGTTGCATTATGGGCATCCGGGCAGTGAGGTATTTGGATCGATTATTGCGGGGTTGGTGTGGGGGATTTTGGCGTTTCGGACGCGTTCGATTCTTTCCGGTTTTGCCCAACACGCCTTACTTGGAATTGTGCTTGATTGGACGTTAATCTTCACACGGTAATAAGGGCAAAAAATTAATTTTGTATAGATACAAAAATACGTCATTCTGTCTTAAAATATTCCGTTCTATCCTAAAAATACGCCATTCTGTCCCCTGAATACTTCATTCTGCCCCCCAAAACACTTTATTCTGTCCCCAGAATGATCTGTTCTGTCCCCAGAATGATCTATTCTGTCTTAAAACTATTCTGTTCTACCCTAAAAATGTTCCATTTCGGTGTCAAAACATTCCTTCCGGCGTCAGA
>JAITQV010000230.1 GCA_031288765.1 Planctomycetaceae bacterium | reverse complement strand
CACCCTGACCGTAATCCGGACGACACGGAAGCTGTTGAACAATTTAAACTTTGTGCCGCCGCTTACGAAGTTCTTAGCAACGACGACAAGCGGGCGATTTATGATCAATACGGTCATGCCGGTCTTGAAGCCAACGGCGGCGGATCGCAATTTCGCGACGTTAACGATATATTCGGAGCATTTGGTGATTTATTCGGCGATTCCATTTTGGGGCAATTTTTTGGCGGCGGTCGCGGAGGGCGCGGGCGTCAGGCTGCAACGGGCAATGATATTCGTTGCGATTTAACGATTGATTTGCATGAGGCGGCTCGCGGTGTTACAAAAGAGATTACGTTTCGGCGGCATGAAACATGTCCGACTTGTAACGGAACCGGTTCCAAACCGGGCAAAGTGCCGGAACGTTGTTCTTATTGCGGCGGGCAAGGACGAATTACACAATCAACCGGATTTTTTTCTATTCAAACAACTTGTCCCCGTTGTCGCGGTGCCGGCAGTATTATTACTGATCCGTGTTCCGATTGTCGGGGAAGCGGCTTGATTCCGCGAAGTGTTAAACGTGAAATCAAAATTCCTGCCGGAGTGGACACGGGGATGCGGTTACGAATACAGGGTGAAGGCGAAAAAAGTCCCGAAGGCGGATTGCCGGGCGATTGTTACGTTTTCGTAAACGTCAAACCGCATCCGTTGTTTCAGCGTGACGGGCAACATTTGATTTGCCGTGTTCCTATCGGATACGCGCAGGCGGCATTGGGAGCGGAAATCGAAGTGCCGACATTGGACGGTCCCGAGAAAATGCCGATTCCGCCCGGTACGCAAAACAATGATGTTATTACGTTACGCGGTCGCGGAATGCCGGTGCCGCGCCGGAACATGTCCGGTGATTTATTGATTCAGGTTTATATTGAAGTTCCGCGAAAATTAAAACCGGAACATAAAGAATTGCTCCGTAAACTTGCCGACCTGGAAGGGGAACACCTTTTACCGGAACGTAAGAATTTTTTCAGTAAACTTAGTGATTTCGTTTCAGAATTTTTTAACGAAAAAAAGGAAAACAACGAAAAAAAAGATAAAGAATAACCATGTCGGACGAACATATTGATTTAGTCAGTGAGCCGGAAACGGAACCGGATGAAAAAGAACAACTGCATGAAGGCGAACCGCTTTCCGAGTTGGAACAACTTCGTATTGATCTTGACGAGGCGAAGAACCGTTCGCTTCGTGCATTGGCGGATTTGGAGAATTTCCGTGCACGGACAAACCGGCAAACCGCCGAAGAGCGGAAATACGCCAATCTTGATTTAATGCGGGAATTGCTTCCTGTTTGGGACAATATCGGACGTGCGTTGGAAGCGGTTGATAAAACGCATCATCTTGAATCGCTTGTCGAGGGCGTTCAGTTGGTGTATCAACAATTTCTTGATGTTTTGACTCGGTTTCATTGTGAAAAAATTGAGGCAAAATATAAGGCGTTTGATCCGAATTTTCATGCTTCGGTTGCGCAAATTCCCAACGAAGAACATCCGGTTAATACGGTAATTGAGGAAGTGCAAACCGGATTTCGGTTATTTGATCGGGTAGTTCGACCGAGTCAGGTTGTTCTTTCGGCGGGCAAACCGTCCGCAGCAACGGGCGATTCCAATCAATCCGTTGAAAAATTATCTCCGGCGAGCGGTTCCGCTCAATCTTCTACGGAAGCGGAGTAGCCGGAATAATCTTTCGCTCCTACCGCAAGCGGAATTATTGTTATTGCGGTAGGAATTCCGTTTGCGAACTATTAACTCTTCACGATTCTCTATGAGTTAATTGATGATTTCCCATACTTCATCGCTCCAATGTCCCGGCAACATTCTTGTGTTTACCCATGCGGCTTGCATGATGATACGTTTTCCAACTTCTTCTTCCGTGAAAATCAATGTATGGCGGAGTTTTGTTGAAACCGGAGTTTTCCATTCGGATTCGCCGTCGAATTTATATCTCAGCAGGAAACTTCCGTATTTTGTGTTGCCGGCGGAATGAGTTCGGGTGAGCATGTTGAAGTGCGGAGACGTAAATATCCGCTTCGTAATGATGGGTAACCAACCCGATAAGATAGGAGTTTCCGTTTATTTTATTTAACTGCAGAATATACGGAACACACAGAAATTAGTAAATTGATAAGATCATAAGTTTATTTTTTGAGTACACAAAACGAACACAATAACAAAATAAAAAAACATTTAATTTTTTGTCACTTTTTTGTGTTCTATTCGCTATCAATCAATCTTAAAGTTGTACACGAACATTTATTACTATTACAATTTTCGAGTGTTTCGTGTATTCTGCGGTTAATAAAAATAAACAGTTACCGTCAAAATGTATTCGTACCGATCTGGAACGGGTTCTATTTTTTGTTAAAATATTCGGCTCGGAAATCAAATTATGTCCAAGCCGTGTAACCGCGAAACGGTTTTTTATTTTTTTCCGTTTCCTTATTATTACGGCGTTGCAACGAGAGGAGAACTTCCCATGTCCGATTATTCCCTTCAAACCAGCATCCGTTTCTGCCGGCAACTTACCCGTTCCTCAAAATCGAATTTTGTTTCTGCGTTTTCACTTCTTCCGGCAGCCAAACAGGAAGCCATGGAAATACTTTATGCCTACACACGGTTTACGGATGATTTGGCGGATCAACCGGATATTAACCCGCAAAACGGTGAGATTATTCCCGCCAATACGCGGAGAAAATTACAAAAAATAAATCAATGGGTTGCCGCATTGGAAACGGTAATCGGTTCCCTCAACGGCACCAAACCAGCCATCGCCGAACCCGAAAACGAAACCGCATTTCAGGCGTTGGAACAACAATTTCCGGGTTGTACCGGTTTGAAATTGTTGCCGGCGTTAAAGATGATCGTTAACCGCTTCAATATTCCGCGTGAACCGTTATTCCATTTGATTGACGGTGTGGAATCGGATATTGAACCGCATGAGTTTAAAACATTCGAAGATTGTGCGGATTACTGTCATCAGGTGGCAACTTCGGTCGGTTTTGCGTCGTTGGCTATTTGGGGAACGACGGAACCGCTTTTTTCCGAGCCGGTGGTTCGTGCGGCGAAAGCGTGCGGGATTGCGTTCCAATGGACGAATATTCTGCGCGATTTGGCGGAAGATTACCGAAACAACCGTGTTTATCTGCCGCAAAATGAATTTCAACGTTGCGGTTTAACCGTCAACCAATTCGGGTCGCTTCTTGACAGAAAAAGTTGGGACGAACAAAAAAAGAAACCCAAAAATCTCTCCTCTTACGATCAATATGCTTTTCAGGAAATGATCCGCCGAATGGATGAGTTTGAGGAAAAATGGAACAAATTACTTCAAATTCAGTTTGAGCGTTGTGAGATTTATTACACGAATGCCGCTCCGCTTTACCAATTGATTTCGCGGGACAGTCGTCGAGTTTACGGATTGATGTGGAGCCGGTATTACAGCCTGTTTCGTAAAATCCAAAGCAAACCGTTGCGGATTGTTCGTGGCAGGGTTCAACTTACAATCTTCCAAAAACTACGGCTTTTATCCTTCTGGAAATTCCTACCCTGCAAACATCTCAAAAAATAGTCCGCAGATGACGCGGATTTTCACAGATATAGATTTGTCAGTAATATTTCAGCGGAATTTTTTGATTAGATATGAAAATCGAATAAGAACCTTATTTTCAACCTGATTTTTCCGAACAAAACAACCTTAGTAGCCAAAATTTCCTCACAAAATCAACCTTATTACTTTATTAACTTATTTTTTTAATAAGGTAATAAGGTTGTTATGGTGTAGGAAATGTTGCTACTAAGGTTATTTTGTTCAGAAATAAGGTTGAAAATAAGGTTCTATGGAAACATTCCACTGAATAGATACTGAATAGATACTGAATAGTTAATAGTTCGCAAGCGAAATCATCGCCGTTGCGACAATCTGATTTCCCGTAGAAAATTCCTATCAATAGAAAATTAACGCAACAAATCAATAAATCTTCGTAAGAGATTCACCTAAATAACAATAAAAAATAAAATACGAAACACCTCGAAAATTATTTTTTTCTGGGGGGTGTCTTGACCGATATTTTTTTAAATATAGAATAACCGATCAAATAATTTTCCATTATTTAAATTCAATATTTATTTAGGAGACTAAATTATATTTTAAAAAATAAGTAGCCCGAACAAAAATTCGGGTGAAAAAAATAATCGAGTACGTCAACAAACGCTAAGATCGCTTCGGCGAACTGTAATTTTCTACATGACAACCGGATTTTCCGGGTAGAAAATTACTGTGGTATTGCAAAGTTGCGTGGCTCCCGTAATGGGAGCGTCGCGTGCAATACCATGGGTATAATTCAGCATTGCATTTTAAAACATGTAATGCACCATTTTTGTCGGTGGGAATAAACCTATTTTTACAACCGTGTCGCTCCTGGCAAAGAGTGACATTTCTGTTGCCGTTTCTCGGCTAATGTTTGTTTCCCAATTTCAGCAAAAACAGATTATGCGTTATGTAATCTGTTAAAATGTTCAATTTTTTCTAAAGGAGAAAATTATGACAGAGTTATTAAGTTACGTTTTGCCATTTTTAATGGCAAGCCTCACAGCATGTTTCATGCTGTGTGTTATGTTGTGTGCCGGCGGTAAATTCCGTTCGAAAGTTCGTCGAAACGAATACCGAAACGGATTTACGCTGGTGGAACTTCTGGTAGTCATTGCGATTATCGGAGTGTTAATTGCGTTGCTGTTGCCTGCGGTTCAGGCGGCAAGAGAAGCGGCAC
>JAITQV010000172.1 GCA_031288765.1 Planctomycetaceae bacterium | reverse complement strand
AGGACATGAATATAGATGAATTCGGTATTTTCAAAAGCTAGAAAAATGTGTTACAAATGCCGGAAAACATACAAGAGATAAAAAAAATCTCTCGAGAGTTTTTTTCGGTTTTTCGCCTCTATTCAGCAATTTGTTGAATAATGACGCCGGATAAATCTCTTATTTTTCCCAATTTAACAACAATTGCAAGCAATTTTCCTCAAATTTCCTCAAAATCCGAACTCATTGTCTCATTTTTTGCCTTTTTAATGAGGTTAATCGTGTGTGAAATTTCCGGCTACTGAGGTTGTTTTATTCGGGAATAAAGTTGAAAATAAGGTTACATCAAAATATTCCACTGAATAAATACGGTATTTTAAAGATTCCCTTAAAAAACTCCTTTAAAATATGACAACTCCGAACCATTGCCTAAAATTCCGAAATAATTCGTCTTGACTTAAATTGAAAAATATTGTAATTCCCTTATTACAAAAGTTCAAATCGAATTAAGTTGAGCTAAACCGAGAACCGGATCGAATCGAAACAAGCCCCCAATTGACCATGAATTCCAAAAGAAATACGCGTAGTTATATCTGTCAATGAAACTAAACCCGATATTCATATTTTTTGTAGTATCCTTTTTGTTCTTTACCGGTTCCGGTCAGGCACAAAACGGCGGCGCACAACTTTTCAACAGCAAAGCCGGTTCTTACGGTTCTATTGGTTACGGCTCTGTTGGTTACGGTTCTGTTGGTTACAGTTCCACCGGTCGAAATTCCGCCAATTACGGAACAACTCAAAATGATATTGTCCTTAACTTTAATCCGAACAATTACAATCCGGTTTTGGTCGCGCAAAACACGCCGAGCGGAACCATCACCCCCATTACTCCGGCTCAACCCGTTGTTTCAACTCCCCCAACAGTTCCCGCAAGTTCCCTGTTGACAACACTTCAACCGTTTGACCCTTACGCAACACCGTATTCGTCTTCCGGTTCTTCACCGCTTTTCGGTTCCGCTTCCTACAACGGCAATTCCGGCTACACCGGTAAAGCAGGAATCTATTCCGGCAACTTCGAACAATTCGTGCCGGAAACTTACGCTGCAATGCGGCGGTTTCGGGAAGCCACCCGATTCGATTACACCTTCCTGCCGGGCGGAAATGATTCCGATTCCTTCGGTATGAACGAAGTGGATATTCGAATGCAATTAGGTATTCCCTGCCGTTTTATTCCGAACAACGGTTCGGGAACCGGGTTTTTCTATGTTGCACCGGGGGCAAATCTTGTTTGGTGGGAAGGACCGGCGGGACCGCCGCATTTTTCGCCAAACGGTTTTGGAGCGTTTATTGATTTCGGAATGCAGCCGCAATTCAATGAAGTTTTTTCGCTCAATGCGTGGTTTCGGCTTGGTTTGTTTTCCGATTTCAAGCATGTTTCGTCCGAGTCCTTCCGGTATCAGGGGCGGTTTGAAGGGATTTTCAATGTTTCGCCGAATGTTCAGATTTCCGTTGGGATTATTTATTTGGATCGGGTACGTCATAAAATTTTGCCGGCAGGCGGTATTATTTGGTCGCCGCGTGATGATTTGGTGGTCAAACTGGTTTTCCCGAATCCGAAAATTTCCAAACGGCTCTGGAACAGCGGCAACGCGGAATGGTGGGGTTATATTCAGGGCGATTACGGCGGCGGAAGTTGGAGTATTGACGGAATCGGTCAAACCGACTACAACGATATCCGAATCGGAGCCGGAATTGAGTTTGAAACATTAACCCGTATCGGCGGTTATCTGGAATTTGGCGGCAGTTTTGCGCGGGAATTGTATTCGCACCAGCGTAAATGGGCGGAACCGCCCGGTGTTCTCTATTTTAAAACGGGATTCATTTTCTAGCGGAAAAAAACAAACCGGCTAAAATATTCGTTTTCATTTTCCTTTTTTCACGTTATTTTCACGTTATTTTCATGTTCTTTTTTATTGTTTTAACGATTTTGTTTTTTTTCTGTTGTGAAGTTACGGCGTCTGACACGGTGTATATTCCTATGGATTCGGCGCCGACAGGAATATTGAATCCGTACCCGGGTTTGGGAGCCAACGCTGTTACCGGAGAATCTTATGTGATTCCCGGTCAGACTTACACGGGTTTGCCGTCGGCGTTGCCGTCAACAACACAGCGGTCGCTTTCCTCAATATCAACATCGACATCGTTTCCGGCGGGAACACTGTTGCCGAATTTACCGGACGAAGAAGAAATATCCGACTCGATATTCACTTCAACCCCCCAAAGCGCCGGCGAATTGTATCTTTCACGGATTCCGAACGGGAAACGTACCGGCATGTTCCAGAAAGCGAATTTCAACACACTTTGGGTTCCGAACAGCGGAGGTCATAAGGGGCTTGGCATAACGCAGCTTGATCTTTCGGCAATGTTTGCATTACCGTTGCCGACGCCGGATTCGCCGTTTATTATGACGCCGTCGTTTCAGGCGACATTTTTTGACCCGAAAGTCAAACAGTACACAACGGACAAGACTTTGTACACGACGGGGGTTGATTTTCGTTGGATTAAACCGGTTGTCCGCAACAAATGGACGTTTGATTTTGGGGTTGCCGTCCAATACAGCGGGGATTTTCATGTTAAGGGGAGTAAGGCGTTGCGATTTCCTGCTCATATTGCGGCGGTTTGGGATTGCAATCCGCGTGTGAAGGTGATTTTGGGGGTGATTTATTTGGATCGGCGGGACAATGATTACAATTGGCTTCCGTTAGCGGGGTTGATTTGGACACCGCACGAAGATATTAGTGTTGAGTTGGTGGTTCCGCGTGTCAGGGTTGCGGAACGAGTTCGGTGGTTTGGTTCGGCTGCCGGCGATGACACATCGGATTGGGTTTATGCCGCGTTTGAATTTGGCGGCGGTTCATGGAGTTACGAAGATCGGAACTTTTCCGACAACATCGATTACCGTGACCTGAAATTGCTGCTCGGATTTGAACGGCGTTGTGTTTCCGGTTTTACGTTTGGTTTTGAGTTGGGATACATGTTTGAGCGGAAATACGAATTAGACCACTTAGGTTATAGTACCCACCCGGCGGACTGTGTGTTTTTAAGAATCCGAACTTCCTTTTGAAATAGGGTTGGTTGGTTGGTTGGTTGGTTGGTTGGTTGGTTGGTTGAAACGATCAGCACACATTTGGGCAAACTCCGCTGAAATATTGCTGAAATATTACTGAAATATTACTGAAATATTACTGACAAATCTATATTTGTGAACATCTGCGGACATCTTTTTCAATAACATCTGCGTCATCTGCGGACTGAATTATCTGCGGACTGAATTATCTGCGTTATCTGCGGACTATTTTTTTGGGAGGGGTTGACGGGAAACGGCAACAGGTTAGAATAACGCCCATGTTAATTGAGGAACTGGTGCTTGGTGTGGTTTTATCTTGAATCAGACCAAATACAGGGAATTCGGTGACAGGTTCAACCCTTAGTCCGAAACGGTCCTCGCCGCTGTAACCGGTGTGT
>JAITQV010000127.1 GCA_031288765.1 Planctomycetaceae bacterium | reverse complement strand
ACTCGAAAAGTGGGCGATAATTCGCCGGAATGTCGCCTGCTTTTTGTAAATTTATGTAAACTATCACAAATATCTTAACCCGTTAACCCAATTTTAATCCAATGAAACGAATAATTATTTTTGTTCTGTTTACTGTGTTTTTCCTGTCCAATACTTTGGCACAAGACGCAGAAAAACCATTTAACGGCGATGTTCTTTCCGCCGACTTCCAACCAAAGGAAATGATGAAAACATTTCTTTCCGGTGAAATCGCCAACGCCCAAACCGTTTGGCAACAGCGTTACGACAAACTCAAAACACCGGACGATATTACAAAATATCAGGCGGAACGGAAAGAATTTTTCCTTCGTCAACTCGGTAAAACATGGGATCAAAATTCGCCGTTGAATCCGCAAGTTACAAAAACTTTCGAAAAAGGAACCGCCGGTAAAAATGCTTATCGTGTTGAAATGCTTGTTTTTGAAAGTGTTCCGAAATTTTATGTTTCCGCCGCTGTTTTTCTGCCGGATGTAACACGTTTCAAACCGCCTTATCCCGCAGTATTGGTTGTCAGCGGTCATGCCGGCACCGCAAAAGCATTCGAAGATTATCAGCAAGTTGCCGCTCTTGCCGCATCAAACGGTTTACTGGCAATGTCGATTGATCCCATTGATCAAGGCGAACGCTCCCAACGTTTGACCCAAGACGGAAAACCCGTTACTCAATGTGTTCCGGCTCATAATCTCATCGGGGCGGGAAGTATTTTGCTCGGTCGTAACACGGCAACCTTTGAATATTGGGACATGGTTCGGGCAATCGATTATCTGCAAAGCCGTCCCGATGTGATACCGGATAAAATCGGTGTTACGGGAACAAGCGGCGGCGGAACACAAACTTCGTACATTATGGCGCTGGACGAACGTGTTACGGCGGCGGTTCCGGCTTGTTATCTTTGCGGTTTGTACGATTCCCTGATTCCTAAAATCAATGCTCAGGACGCCGAACAAAATATTTTCGGTCAACTCGCCTTCGGAATGGATCACGTTGATTATTGTATCATGCGTGCGCCGAAACCGACCTTGCTCGAAACCACAACAAAAGATTTCTTTCCCGTCGAAGGTGCATGGAAAGCCGCGCGGAATGCCAAACGGATTTTTGATCGATTCGGTTACGCTGAAAAAATGTCCGTTATCGAACATGACGCCGAACACGGCTGGCAAAAAAATTTACGTGAAGGTTCTATTCGTTGGCTGCTTCGCTGGCTTGCCGGACGCGATGAACAGATTTTCGAAGCAGAAAATATGCCGATTTTCGATCCGAAAGAATTTCTCGCAACACCAAACGGTGAAGTCTTGAAACTCGACGAAGCCAGATCAACCTTTGACCTGAATCGTGATTACAATAATGAATTGCTTGCCGTTCGAAAAACAAAGAACGAAAACCGCGGCAACAATGAGTTTGTTGCAACAATTCGGAAAATTACCGGAGTTCGTCCGCTTGGTGAAATTCCGGCGGTGTCTGTCGAAAACAAAGGAAAAACAGAAATTCCCGAAACACTAAAAGAAATCACCGCCGATATTGAACGTTTTGTGATTAAAACGGAAAACGGTAAAATTCTTCTTCCGGCTCTGAAATTCGTTCCGAAAACGGAAGCGAAAGGAACAACAATATTTCTACACGAAAAAAGCAAGACGGCGGATTTGCCGCGAATCGCAACATTGCTTCGTAACGGTAAAACTGTTGTTGCGGTTGATCTTCGCGGTCTTGGCGAAACGCAGGCGATACGTTCACAATATTACGAGTTTCAATGGTTCGGAACCGACGGAACCGATTATTATCTGGCGTATTTACTCGGTAAATCTTATGTCGGAATGAGAACGGAAGATTTATTAGTTACAGCGCGTTGGTTGTCGGAAAGTAATTCCGCACAAAAAATTGAAATTATTGCGTCGGGGGAAACGGTGGGACTTGTTGCGTTACACGCCGCAGTGTTGGAACCGCCGCTCTTTTCCGGTTTGAAACTCGATAAACCGGTTCGGTCATGGTATGATGTTGTTCAGGTTGGTTGTTCGTTTTATCCGATTACAAATCTTGTTCACGGGGCTTTACTCGAATACGATGTTCCCGATTTGATTCAATCGGCAAAACCGGAACAATAATATTCCTTTCGTTTTTCCGTAATATTTATTTTTGTTTTCAAAAATATTTGTAAACAATTACGATTATTTTTTGTCCTGAATTCGGACTTTATTTTCGTCCGAATTTCCTTTGAGTTCGGGAGCGTACATAGCTTCGATTCCGGCGGGTAATGCGCTAAATTCGCCGGGTTGTTCGGCGCGGAGACGGTATGTTACGGAATGTTTGCCGCGTGCCAGACGATAAACAAAGAACACAACCCGCTCGTCACGAAATTCAACATAAGCCCCCAATTCGTTACCGTTATAACCGCTCCGAACATCTACCGGTTCAAAACCGGCAGGTTTCCGGTCTTCAATTAAAAGGCTCTCGTAATCGTTCTTGCTCTCGACAATTAACTCAACCTCAATCAAATCACCGCTCAAAACATCACAAAGCGGTTCGGTTAAATGCCGTTTATATTTCTCAACTTTTTGTTCAAGAACCTGTCCGCGGTTTCCGGCAACTTGCGCCGAAGCATTTTCGTCACGAACAAGTTTATAGATTTTTCGTTCAATTTTAACTTCAAGACCGCTTTTTTGAATCGGGTCTTCCAACGTAAAATTTTCAAGATAAACCGTTGCATAAAGCGGATTGTTACCGCGTTTTCGCAACTCAATTTTATGCTCGCCGTTGGAAAGAGACGAAACCGCATCGCCTTCGAGAATTAGTGTATTATCAACCGTTAAAAGATTTTCCGGCGTAAATTCAACCGACTTTTTTATGTTACCGTCAATCAGGACATCAACCGTCATATTCGGTTTGTCTTCACCGGTCGCTTTCAAAAACTCCGCAAACGCTTCAATACAAATTGCCGTGTCGCGTGTCGAATTCCAGTACGTTGCATGGCGGCGATTATTGAGCAAATATTTGACCAAACGCGGCGCAACCGAACTTTTGGGATTTGTCCGCATTAAAAGTTTCAGATAATATGCTTGTGTTTCAAATTCGCTGCCGTGCCAAGCCCACCAACACCAGCCGGAATAATTGTTCAAATTCAGATACGCTGTTTGGTTTTCGTCATCCTGAACGAGATATTGTTCAATAATTTTAACACACGCTTCGGCTTTTTCATCGTTGCCGTTTAACTTCCATGTTTTCAGAGCGATTCCGAACATTGCCGCGCCGTAAGGTGAAAGTTTGCCGCGATCACGCCAGAGATATTCGCGCATCTTTGTCATTTCCGTACCCATTAGTCCAAAACGATCTTCTACTTCCGCTAAAACCATGACAACAAAGGCGTCGGTGTCATCGGCATATAATTTTGTACGTTTTTCTTTCTTTTCCTCATTGGAAAGCAGCGAGTTGTTAAGCAATTCAACTTGTTCTTTTTGGTAACGGTATAGCCAATCTCTGCCGCGATTCGGAACAATACTATCAACCGCAACATCATTCCGTTGCGCTAATTTTAGACCGTGAACAACAAGAGCCGTCAAATGTGCGGAACTATGTTCTCCATAACCGCCGAACCATCCCCAACCGCCGTCAGCGTTTTGCATATTTGTTAATTTCGTAACGCCGTCACGTACCATTTCGGTAATTTGCTCTTTATCAAAAACGGGACTGATTTTTCGCGCTATCGCCCAATCTTTTCCGCCTTCAACCGGCAACTGATAACCATGCGCCAGTAATTTATGAACAATTACCGTCGGCAAAAACCTGTTGAGCGTTTGTTCCGTGCAACCGTACGGATAATCGGCAAGATACGGCAACGCATCAATCATTGACATTGCAAGCGTCGGCGAAAAACGTACCGTTAATTTTGTCTTTTCCGGCTGACGTTCCGCCGGAACATTGACTGTAATTGTTGCGGAATCTTTTTCGGGAGCAATGTAGGCGGAAAACGAGTCCTGCTTTAACATTCCATGAACATAAACCGGTAACGTTTTTTCCATCGCATCCGATTCTTCATCGGTTAACGCCTTCATTCGAATCACGGTATTACCGGCTGTTTTCGTTTCAACAATCCAATCAATTCGTGTTTCATTATCGGGAGCGATTTTAATTTTTGCGGAACTCGGAGTCTTGGTAAGCAAATGATCGTCGATTTCCAAAACAACTTCTACTTCTTTTTCCGTTTTCAGATAATTATGTACATTTGCCGTCAACAAAACCTTATCTTTTTCGATCAAAAACCGCGGCGTTTGCATCCGAAGAATAAGGTCTTTACGTGTAATGACTTCCGAATTACCGTAACCTACGCGAGTTCCGTGAGCCATTGTCCAGACATTGATTTTCCATGTTGTCAATGATTCCGGCATATCGAGTTCAATTTGCGCAACACCTTTTTCGTTTGTTTCCAAAGTCCCAATCCAAAGAGCGGTATCGGCAAAATTCTTGCGGATTACCGGTTCAACCGAAGTTGTTACAATAGATTCTTCCGCCGGTAATGCCATTGTAGATTCTGTATTAAAAGCGGAAAAATTATCCGTAACAGCCAGACCAAGGCTAACTCCTTGATCCGCTTTACCGGCAAACATACCACGTTGCAATATTCCTTTTCCCATTATTATATTTTTTCCATTTTCATTAAAGTTTTCATTAAAGTCTAAACGGACAGTACCTTCTCCACTTTTGTATAATGGCAACAGAATATTGCCGAACACGCCGAGATTTTGCATAACGGGTTTATTCGGCTCCGGTATGGTATTAAAATATCGCAACAAATTCGATTCCGAACGAGGAACATGATGCCGTCTCCATTTCCAGAAAAATTCCTTTATATCACGGACATTGGAACCGCCGGAAATGTATTCTATCGATTTGTCGTAAACCGCAACAGTAATTTGTCCGCTAACCGGTTTACCGTCTAAATCCGTTACGACGAGTTCCGCCTTTGCTTTTTCGCCGGGTTTATACGTTTCGGCGGACGGTTTAACTTCAACGTTCAGAACTTTTTTCTGAGGCGGAACAACAATTTCTTTCGTTTCGTTAATCATTTCGCCGCCGGAAACGGTTAATGCTTCGATAAAAAAATTGGGCATATCACGAAGTTCAACAGGAATTGAAATTTCGTGCGATTTTCCACTCAACCGTAACAATTGCCATTCGGAAACAATACCGTTTGCTGTTCTTGTAAATAGAATCACAAACGAATTTTCGCGTTCCGTGTTGATTCTCAGCGTAACATTTTCGCCCGGCGCATATTCCGCTTTGTCGGGAATTAGTTCAATCGCATTGTATTTAAAAGACGCGGATTGCTGCTTTGGACTTTGTTGATTATTTTGTTCATAAACATTAAAAACATATCCGCCTTCCTGATCGTTTAACGTACATGAAATGCGGTATTGTCCTGATTCGGCGGCGTTAAGTGTAATTTGTGCGGTGCCGTCTTCGTTAAATGTAACTGTTTCGGAGTGAACTTCGTGTTCATGAGCAACCGTCTTTTCGTTATCGTTATTGTAATTTATTTTGTACAATTTTACTGTTCCGTTTCCGCTGACAGGTTTGCCGTCCAAACGCCGGGCTTGGAAACTTGCGCCGATTTTTTGATTCGGTCTGTAAAATCCGCAGTCTGTCCACGCATAAATTTTGAACGGTTCTTTCGATACCAAAACACTTCCTGTTCCGACAATTGTCCGGCGCGACTTGTCAATAACTTCGGCGGTGATTGTGTATTTCCGGTTATCATTCGGAAACATTTGCTTCGCAATTTCCGTGTCAATAACAACTTTTACTGTTCCGTTTTCCGAGATTCGGACTTCCTGTTCGGCGATAACTTCCGGCGGTCCCGAATAATGCGGTAACCAAAACGGTAACGGTCGCGAACAACCCCAACGATACCAACCGTTGAGCCAAGGTGAATCATAAGCAAACCATGAATATCCGCAACCATAAAACCAATCCCAATAACGTATCGGATACCAATCGGCATTTGCTTTTTCGCTCAAAATTTTATATTTTACTGTTGCGTCTGTTACAGGCGAACCGAAATAATATTTTGCCTGAATTGTTACCGTTATTTTATCGCCGAGTTTTACCGGTTCTTTCGGCGCATCGATTGTAACTTCATATTCCGGCTTTTTGTATTCTTCGACTCGAAAAAAGCCGTTATCAAAATTATTAACATTGATATGATAATTTCCAAGCATTGCCTCCTTCGGCAATTCCAGTTCGGCAGTCATTCCGCCGTAAGCGTCAAGTTTAACATTTGTTTTTTCGACAATCTTTTCACCTCGCGGATTATAAATTTCGTAATAAATTGTTTTGTCTGCCCATTCATTTGTGTCCGGTAAATCATATTTTGCCGTACCAATCCACGTTTTTATTTTAACCGTATCATTCGGACGATAAACCGGACGATCCGTGATAACAAACGTTTTGACCGAATTATATTGCGAATAGTTATAATTATAAAACCAAATATGATTGAAACCGAGATAAGCGAAACGTTTTTGGGAAGGAACATTTACTTCTGCAAGCCATGTGAAATTGTTATGTTTTTCTTCCAAAATAACACTGCCGTTTTCATCGGTTTGTTTCGTAATATTTGCAAATGTCCATACCGGTTGCGGATTTTGCCGTTGACGGTTATTGGCAGCCGGAGATGATACATTTTCCATTTTGTAACCGAAAAAATGAACTTCCGCTTCGGTAACAGGTTTACCGGTTTCAGCATCGGCAACAAAATAAAGAGCGCCTTTATTCTGCGTTTTTTGAACAATAACAGTGTCATTCAGCCAAAGAACAACCGATTCAACATTGCCGTTTTCCATTTCCGCACGAATAAGATAAGTTCCGGCTTGATGAATTGGTACGGAAATTGTTGTTGCCTGATTAAAATGTTTTTCATAAGGTTGGAGTTCGACCGACCATTTTGTAACTTCCTCTCCAAGATATTTTTCTCTGACAGTTTTTTGATCGTCTCCGTAAAACAATCGCTGACCGATTTGATCAATATGAATTTTGTTCCAATCAAGTTTTGAGGGCTTTGATTGAAGATACGTTTTAATATCGTCAATCAATTTTTTGTCGTCTATCCGATGTGCCGTGAGATTGACTTTTTTACCGTTGCGAAAAACATATCTCAACTCCGCATGAAGACCGGCAACCTTAGAACCGCTCGGTTCAAAACGTCCCCAATTACCGTTAATCTGGTCGAATTGTTCCTGCCAATGTTTTTTTCTGTTATCAGAATATTTTTGAATCATTTTTTTATAACAATCAGCGGCACGGGGAAATTGTCGGCGGTTTTTATAAATTCCCGCAAGCGATTCCAGAGCGGTGATTTCCATATTTTGGTCGCCGGTTTCTTGAATTTTTTTATACAGGGCAATGTAATTAAATTCGTCGGGAATTTTAAAACGTTTAATACCGGTTGCCAGTTGAGCGGTTGTTTCGTTATCGTTAAGTGTTTCGAGATTCAGAATACTTGCGGTTGTTTCCGGTGCCGTTTGCATGTTACGGAAAAATGTTTGCAAGGTTTGTTCGCCGAATTGAGATTTGTTGAATTGCGCCCGCTGTAAAAGAGTTTGGTTACGCAAATCAGGATTTTGTTTTTCCGCCTGATTCAATAGCCAACGCCAACGTTCCCCGTCATTTTTCGCCGTTTCCCACGATTCGGGAACATAATAATAAACAGGATTATCTTCGGCATCAACCGGCGCTTTGGACATGCTGCCGCCATACCAATGCGTTTCATAATCAGGTAAATCATTCAAATCAGTGAGCGATTGCAATTTCCATGCATTATTGTTCAATCGATCATTAAACGTAACCGCCTCAGCAAACTGTAGAAAAAACGAACCGCTCTCTTTTTTATCTTTGTCCTTCAAAACCAGCGGCATCGCATTGACGTAAATCTGTAACGCACGAACCCGATCACGTTCCATAGTTGTAACATGTTGACCGTTGCCGCCGCGCAGTTGTCCCCGTTGAAATGTTCCGTCAATAATGTAACCATGATGGTCAATTCCATGAGTATAAGTTAAGGCAATACGGATTAACATCTTCCAATTCGTTTGGTGAATTTCCGCCGCTTTTTCAAGAAATTCATCGGTTTCGGAAACACGGTTAAGTTTTTGTAATAATTGACAAACGCTTGTAACGGCGGTATCTTTGTCGGGAATTTCCGTTTCAACCGTTTTCGGATCGAGAATCCAAGGACGCAGCAAATCGAGAGCGTCCTTGTGCAGCCCTTGATTCATCAGTTTTTGGGCGGCGGAAACCGGATTTTCCCTGTCAACAGACTCCGTAACATAAACGGCAGCATAAACAACAGCCCAAACAGACGAAAATACAAAAAACAATACGGTTAATAAAATAAATCGTTGCATAGTTCTTTATTGGTTAAGGGTTGAGTTGTTAAGAGTTTTTATTTTAATAACGGCAATAAATCGCCGTAACCTTCTTTTTCGGTTTTTTCTTTCGGAGTAAACCGAACGGGAAAACAGATTTTAACAAATCACACAAAACTTATAAAGTAACCCGCACGGAGTGAGATTATTCCGTCCTAAATAAATAGACCTTTTCGTAATTGTCTATTTATTAACCGCGGAATACACGGAAATTAGTTGATAATGGAGAGTGGAGAGTGGATAGTTCACATGCGGAATTATTACCGTTGAGGTAGGAACTCAAAAGGTAGGCAACCCTTCGCCGAAGGGTTGCGTCGGCGTTAGCCGACAAATTTTTGTTTTCACACGGCAAACGAAATCTTAACCCCGCAAGGGGTGTGATGTGCATAACCGGCGGTGGAGCGAAGCGCAACCGCCGGATCATGACCCCAAAAACATAAGCCCCGCACGGGGCGAGATTATGATTGTCTTGGTTGATAATCTCGTCCCTGCGGGACTTTGTGAGGAGAGGGACATCTGATCCGTAGGTTGCGCTTCGCTCCACCTACGGTTATGCACATCTCGCCCTGCGGGCTAAAACCGCAAGCGAATTCAATACGTTGTGGCAGGAAATCCGCTTGCGAACTCTCCACTCTCCACTATCAACTATCCACTAATATCCTGCCCTTTCAGGGCGTTGATGTTTTGTTGACCATTAACCCGCCGCGTTGCGGCGGGCTGGCTTATGTCGTCCTTTCAGGACGTAGGACAAGTCGGCTAACGCCGACGCAATCGCTTGGCGAGGGGCTTTCACCCAACGATTGCCTACCTTTTGTCGGGTTGGGAATTCCGATCCGTAGGTTGCGCTTCGCTCCACCTACGGTTATGCACATCTCGCCCTGCGGGCTAAAACCGCAAGCGGATTCAATACGTTGCGGCAGGAAATCCGCTTGCGAACTCTCCACTCTCCACTCTCCACTATCAACTATAAACTATAAACTAATATTGCGTCCCTAACGGGACGCAATGGCAATTTCGTATCTGTTTTCTACCAACATTATGTCCCTAACGGGACATATACTATTGTAATTGTCTATTTTAATTTTTAATATTATTTACAACTAACCTTATTTTCAACCTGATTTTTCCAAACAAAAACAACCTTAGTAGCATTATGTATTCCACAGTAACCAACCTTATTATCTTATTCCTTATTTTTTAATAAGGTAATAAGGTTGTTTTTTGTGGGAAATTTTGGCTGCTAAGGTTGTTTTGTTTGAAAAAATCAGGTTGAAAATAAGGTTTGTCTCGCGCAATTGCTCAACAAAGGACTGAATAGATACGTTTGCTAAGTATTAAAA
>JAITQV010000122.1 GCA_031288765.1 Planctomycetaceae bacterium | reverse complement strand
ACGGGGCGTTGATGATTGGTCCTGTGTCGGGACGTTTAAGTTGCGGCGAAACCGGCGTCGGACGCATGGTCGAACCGGAACAAATCGTTGCGGAAATCATTCGATTAACCGCTAATTCCACTTCCCATTCTTCACCTCTTTCCAAAACAATATTATGACACGTATTTTAGAGACATCTTTTATCTTGTTGCGTAATATTTTAATTTGTTGCGCAATTTGTTATGTCAATATCAATGTCAATATAGATTTTCAGAGCAATATTTATGCTGCTGAATTTTATGTTGCGCCGAACGGTAAGCCCGACAATTCCGGCACAAAATCAGAACCGTTCGGAACCCTCGAAGATGCTCGTAACGCTATCCGTTCCGCGCGTATCACAAAATCAATTCAACCGGATGAATCTGTTACAGTCTATCTCGCAACAGGAAAATATTTGCTAAGCAAAAGTTTCGAATTAAAACAAGAAGATTCCGGTACAGAAAAAAATCCCGTTGTTTATCGTTCTGAAACTCCATTGGGAGCGGAATTGATCGGCGGTTTTGTTGTTCCGGTTTCGGCGTTCAAGAAAATAAATGATCCGGAAATTCTTAAACGGCTTGATCCTGCGGTTCACGGTAAAGTTTTTGTTGCGGATTTGAACGCATTGAATATTCCCGCAATGAATCAGTGGGCGAACCAATTCAAAGGTCGCCCCAATACTCCGCCGGAATTGTTTTTCAATAATGAACCGATGACGGTTGCCCGTTTTCCGAATCACACTTGGGCAGGTTTCAAAACAACTCTTGACAACGGGTTGCCTCACAACGAAAAAACCGATGAAACAAATAAAAAAATTGCAGAAAAAAAAGGAGTTGAATTTGTTCATTCTGAAACTGATACAAAAAAACTTCACGGCGGTTCTTTTTTGTACGATGAAGAAACATTGAAAAACCGTATATCCGAACGGGTTGATTGTTGGGATTCTGAAAACGGAATTTGGCTTTGCGGTTACTGGACGCATGATTGGTCGGATGAAGTGCTTAAAGTTGCGTCTATTGACACGAAACAAAAAATTATGACATTGCTTGGTGTTCATAGTTACGGAATTGGCGGACAAAGTTGGGCGGGTTATTCGGAGCGGCGTTATTTTGCAATGAATCTGCTCGAAGAACTCGACACGCCGCAAGAATGGTATCTTGACCGCAAAACCAATCAACTATATTTTTATCCGCCCAAAGATTTATCCGATTCGTCAACAATTATTCTTTCAACTCTGGATCAACCGCTTGTGTTGTTAAACGGTTCGAGTTTTGTCCGGTTTCAAGAAATTGCATTGGGTCCAACGTTTGGTAACGGAATTGAAATTCGGGGCGGAACAAAAAATGCGGTTCTTGCGTGCCGAATTTCTGGTACAGGGCGCGGCGGAATTGTTCTCAACGGCGGAACAACGAATTTAGTTCGTAGTTGCGATTTATACCATATCGGCGGAACGGCTGTTTCAATTAACGGCGGTGATCGTAAAACATTGACATCTGCGGAACATTTGGCGGAGAATAATCATATTTATCATTTCGGACGTTTACAACGGACTTATGCCGGAGCGTTTGGTTTGCAGGGCGTCGGCAATATTGTACGGAATAATTTGATTCATGATGCGCCGCATTTGGCGATTCTTTACGGCGGTAATGAAAACAGAATTGAGCGCAACGAAATTTATCATGTTGTTCAGGAAACAAGTGATGCCGGTGCGTTGTACACGGGGCGGGATTGGACAACTCAAGGAAATATTATTGCGGAAAATTACATTCATGATCTTGGAACTTCCGATTCGCATGGGACAATGGGAGTTTATCTTGACGATTGTGATTGCGGTGATATTATTCAGCGTAACATTTTTTATAAAGCGAGTCGAGCGGTTTTTATCGGCGGCGGACGTGATAATATTGCGGAGAATAATCTTTTTATTGAATGTTATCAGGGAATCAGTTTGGATTCACGCGGTATGACGTGGAAGCAATGGAATTCGCCCGATGATTCGAGTTGGCAATTGGAACGAAAAGCCAAAGAACTCAATTATCAAAATCCGCCGTGGAGTGAACGTTATCCTAAATTGGCAACAATAATGCAAAACGAACCCAAAGCTCCGCTTGGTTGTATTTTTCAGCGGAATGTGATGGTTGACTGCAAACAATGGCTTCATGTTGACGGCAACGTATTAAAACTTTTAGAACGAACTGATTTAAAAGACAATATTATTATTTCAAATAATGTAATTGTTGAAAATCTTGTCAAAAGTGAAGACGACAAACTTCCGTCAAAAGAAAAATCATTGCAAAAATATCTTGTTAATTTTGAGTCGGGTTTTATGGATTATGACAATCGGAATTTTAATTTAAAATCCGATTCACTGTTACGGCAACATTTACCGGACAAATTTGAACCGATTCCGTTTGACAAAATCGGGCTTTTTGTTGACGAATATCGAACAGTGTTACCAAAAAAATAATCGGTTACGCCAATAAATCTCAAGCAGTTGATATTTCGGTGCAACATTGCCTGCTGCAAATTGCAACGTTTTTTTATTTTTCGTTTTATTTATTTATTTATTTATTTTTTTTTTTTCATTGACGAACGCTTGTAATTTACGTTGCTGTGGTTGTTGGGTTATTCGGGAAAGGGGGGCATATTGTTTCACCGGTTTTACTTCCTCTTGAAAAGATTGAACGGGTTATACTTTGAACGGTAGGAAATTATCTCTTTTTTTAATAGAAACATCTAAAAAATTAGTTTTGTTGTTAAAAACAAGAATTTACGAATAATTTTTAAAGGTTCCCTATTAAAAATAAGAGGTAATTTCATGCCGTTCAAAGTATATTCAATTTGGTCAACAAAATTCCGTTTATTTTTATACGCTTCTCGGCGGTGGAACGCAGTGCAACTGCCGGAGGTTTGCCAACAAAAGGTAGGCAACGGTGGGTGAAAACCCTTCGCCGAAACGCCGCAATGTAGGGGCGAAAGATTTTTTGCCCCTACCAACGGCAGGATTTACGGTTTTTTGAATTGTTAATCAAGAGGTAAGCAACGTTTCGCCGAAACGTTGCGGCGGCGATAGCCGACAACGAATTTATGTAATGTTGGTTGTTTCGATTGCCTATCGGCAAGCTACCATGGGTGAAAACCCTTCGACGAAGGGTTGCCTACCTTGAGAGATTCAGATCCGTAGGTTGCGCACATCACACCCCTTGCGGGGTTAAGACCATTTTTTACAACGTTTTTGCTACCAACTTGTCGTCCCTAACGAGACGGATATGTTTTGATAGAATTATGAACCATCGTTAATTTCCATTACTCCTTGTAAAATTTCAACCGTTTACGGTAAATGATTGAAATTTTGCGAAACTCTAAACATGAAAGGTTACTTTTATGAACA
>JAITQV010000091.1 GCA_031288765.1 Planctomycetaceae bacterium | reverse complement strand
ACAAACAGACATTACAATTCGTTTCATAAAATTGACCTTTCGTAAATAGTAATTAAAATTAACAGAAAAATTTTTACGCAACACAAATAAACGGATGTAAAAATTTCATTTGTTGTTGTATAAATCCTTTCCGTCTTAAAAAATTATGCCAATGTTCATTTGTTTGTTTCGGTTTTTACTTTTATTTGAGCCATTATATCATTCACCCGAACACAAAACAAGAATACCCAATAAAAGTATCTGTTGAAAAAGAGGTGAAAAGCGGAAAGATTATTTTTTATTACGCTATAGGAGAATCCGTTGGTCTGTAAAAAACTACAGTTCGCCGAAACGATCTTGTTATTGTTGACGTACTCGATTATTTTTTTAACGCGAAACAGGTTAAAAGATTTGTTTCGTGGAAAAAAGTGGTTTGAGAAAAGGAGTTTTTTAGAAGGATTCTTTGATGATTGCCGAAACAAAACTGCTTGGAAGTAGAACTACTTGAGGGTAAACAACAAATGTGTATAATTCAAAAATCATTTGTATTTATTCGGTCATTTACTGAATTATTTATTATTTTTCTTTTTGGTTCAATGTCCTCAGATTATTCCTTCGACGACATGGTTCAGCGCACGCTCACAGTGGGCGTTTTAACCCAAACTCAAGTAAATGATATTTGGGCGGAAATCGGTACCAAATCCCCAACCTCCGAACAGTTTTTACAAACGGCATTGCGTCACGGTTTTTTGACGAATTACCAGATCGACCGTTTGTTAAGCGGTGAATCATTCGGATTTTTTTTCGGTCCCTACAAAGCCTTGTATATGGTCGGCGCCGGAACTTTTGCTCGTGTTTTTCGGGCGGTTCATCGTGAAACCGGCGAAATTGTTGCCGTCAAAGTTTTACGTGCCCGGTTCAGCGACAGCGAAGCCTTCATCAATCACTTCATGACCGAAGCGAAAATTGTTTCCGAATTAACGCATCCGAATATTGTTCCGGTTTTCGGTGCCGATTCAAGCGGTTTTCTTCATTATATGGCAATGGAATTTGTTGAGGGTCAGACGCTTCGTGAATTTCTCAAGATACGGAAAAAGGTGGAAGCCCGAACAGTTGCGCAAATTGGGATTGATATTTGCAGCGGTCTCGAATACGCTTTGCGAGCCAAGAAATTACCGCATCGTGATTTGAAGTTGAGTAACGTCCTGATTTCTTCCGGCGGTCAGGCAAAAATTGTTGATTTCGGATTGGCTTCTATTGCCCAAGAAAAAATCGGTGCGGAAATCCCGTTTTTGAAGAACCAACAATCGATTGATTATATTGCTTTGGAAAAAGCGTCCAACGCCCCGAAAATGGATTCGCGAAGTGATCTTTATTTTCTCGGCTGTATTTTGTATCAGCTTTTGAGCGGGCAATCGCCGTTTCTCGAAACAAAAGATCGTTCCAAACGAATGGATCGGAACCGGTTTTTCAATGTCAGACCGATTCAGCAGGTTGAGCCGGGAATTCCCGGTTCGTTTTCGTTTATTGCCAACAAGGCGTTGATGGTGAATGTGGATCAGCGTTATCAAACGCCGTCGGAGATGTTGGTGGACTTACGCGGGGTTCTCAAGCGGCTGGATTCCGGGAACGCCGACGAAACCGCCGCTTCATTGCGTTTTGACGGGATTCAGGCGTTGCTGCATGACCGCGAATCGCGAATCCAAAAAATCGAAACCGCAACTGTTATGGTTATTGATTCCAATCCGAAAACGCAAAAAGGACTCGAAAATCTTATGGCGAAACTCGGTTATAAAACGCATTGTCTTCGTGATCCGGATGAGATGATGAAGATATTTATGGAAAACGATTTGGCGGCGCAATGTATTATTTTCAATGCTCAATCACTTGGGATGCGGGCGGTTCGGGCGTTCAACGATTTTGCGCAACGGCGCGGGCTTCGTGATGTTGCGGCTATTTTACTTCTTGAGGCGGGTCAGGCGGATTGGGCGGGTTCGGTTACTCCGCAACATCATCGTGTTGTTTTGACTATGCCGGTTACGGTAAAACAGTTCCGCAATTCCATGACTTGGCTGCTTGAAGGATTCGGGAAAAAGAATAAATAAGACAAATTAGTTAATCGTTTATAGTGAATAGTTAATCGTGTTGCCGGCGGAGTTATTGTCGCGGTATGCTAAATTCGCATGCGAACCATCCGCTATCAACGAAATCCTGCAGGGGGGGTATGAGGAAAAATATAAAATTCATTGAAATATTACCAATTAACTCTTTAACCCAATGAAACAACCATGAAAAAAACTTTGAGAAGAATTGTACCTTTTGTCCTCGTTCTAATTTTGAGTGTGTGGACACTTAACAATCTTAACGGCAAGCCGTTTGCTGTTGCCGGTGAAAGCGGCGGTGATACTGTTGCCGCGTTGTTTATTCTCAAAGGGCATACCGAAAGCGTGTATTCTGCCATCTTTTCCTCCGACAGCAAGAAGGTGATTACGGCAAGTGGGGATAAGACCGCTCGGATTTGGGATGCGGAAACGGGAAAGGAATTAGTCCAACTCAAAGGGCATACCAACTATGTACATTTTACCTCCTTTTCTTCCGACAGCAAAAAGGTGGTTACGGCGAGTTGGGATAAGACCGCCCGAATTTGGAATGCGGAAACGGGAAAGGAATTATTCGAACTCAAAGGACATACCGACTGGGTATTTTCTGCCGCTTTTTCCCCCGACGGCAAAAAGGCGGTTACCGCAAGTTTTGATAGAACCGTCCGAATTTGGAATGCGGGCACGGGAGAGGAATTACTCAAACTCAATGGACATACCGGCGGGGTGCGTTCTGCCGCCTTTTCCTCCGACGGCAAGACGGTGGTTACGGCAAGTTTTGATAAAACCGCCCGAATTTGGGATGCGAAAATGGGAAAGGAATTAGTCCAATTCAAGGGACATACCAACAGTGTGTGGTCTGCTGTCTTTTCCTCCGACGGCAGGAAGGTGGTTACGGCAAGTGAAGACGAGACCGCCCGAATTTGGGATGCGGAAACGGGAAAGGAATTAGTCCAATTCAATGGGCATACCAAGTGGGTATATTCTGCTTTCTTTTCCTCTGACGGCAGAAAGGTAGTTACGGCAAGTCACGACAAGACCGCTCGAATTTGGGATGCGGAAATGGGGAAAGAATTACTCAAACTCAATGGGCATACCGAAATGGTGAGATCTGCCGTTTTTTCCCCCGACGGCAAAAAGGCGGTTACCGCAAGTATCAACGGTACCGCCCGAATTTGGGATACGGAAACGGGGAGGGAATTAGTCCAATTCAAGGGGCATAGCAACGAAGTGAGTTCTGCCGTTTTTTCTCCCGATGGCAGGAAGGTGGTTACGGCAAGTTTGGACAAAACCGCCCGAATTTGGAATGTAAAATAACCAACCGTAAGTAAAAGCCTTTTGTCTTAACAATTCACAAGGTAGGCAACCGTTCGCCGAACGGTTGCGTCGGCGTCAGCCGACCGGGAAATTTGTCGGCGGACGATTGCGTTGGCTCCGCATGTGGTAGGAGCGAAAAATTTTTCGCCCCTACATTGCGATGGTGGGTGAAAACCCTTCGGCGAAACATCGCCTACCTTTTAATTTCCTTGCGAACTATTAACTATTTGTTATCTGCGAAACCCCGCAGGGGTTTGATGTGCATAACCGGCGGTGAAGCGCAGCGCAACCGCCGGATCACGCCTTCCAAAAAACATAAGCCCCGCACGGGGCGAGATTATCAACCAACACAAAATAAACACAACCATAATCTCG